>JBDUBG010000316.1:0-5686 GCA_040004215.1 Pseudolysinimonas sp.
GTGTTAGTCCACTCGCGCCCGAGCGGAGTCGACGTCGCCACATACTTCGCGACCGAGTTGATGAAATCCGAGAACGGCTGGAAGTCTTGGCCCGGCCAGTACCGGGACCACTCTTCATAACTTCCGCGGCCGAGGATGACGGCGTCTTGGGTCGCGATGGTCTTGCCCAGATGGGCATCCAGCTCGTCGTCCCAGTCGATGAACTCGTCGGGATCTTCGGCGACACCGTCGAGCGACAGCAACTCGTAGACGACAACCCTGCGCGTCACACCGGCTCCCAGGGGGTTTTGCAGCGCCAGCACGGCACCCCGCGCGAGCCCTCGACGAGTGCGCCGCAGTTGTCGCAGACGCGACCGAGCCAGCAGGCGGCATCCCCGCCCAGCTCCATCGGTTCCGCGTCGTCGACAGAGGGCTGCGCCTCGTCGTGCGGAACAGGATCGGTTGACATGTTTCCAGGGTAAGACGATCTGACAGATTTTCTGCCTGGATACCTCGGGCGGCAGCACCGTCATCGCGTGCAAAGTGGCGCAAAATATATAGCTCGAGCTATAATAGCTGTATGTCCAATCTCATCCAGTCGACTCGCGCCCAGGGGGGAATCACCGGGCGTGACTTGGCGAGCCGATTGGGCATCACTATCGGCGCGGTGTCGCAGATGGAGCGGTCAGAACGCGACGGGACAATTCAACTCGCCACCCTAGATCGAGCTCTGCGCGCTATGGGACTGCGGGCCCAGGTTGGTGTGAGAGAAGAGACGCCTGCTTCCCGATACGGCCCCGAGCGCGTGACGCAAACGCTCAACGAAGCCTTGGATGCCGGCGATACCTCATTCGCGCTCCGAGCGCTGACTCGCTCAACACAACAACTGACCGAACACCCCGAAGCCTTCACATTGGTTGAACTGGTGTATCGACCGTCCCGGATCAAAGATCCCCGGTGGGAGAGTCTCTTTCGGGCGCTCTATGGGGCGGCACTGCCGTCAGGAGTGAAACCTGATTGGGCGACCCCGAAGCGGCTGAGTCGCGCGTGGTATCCGTCCGAGTTCTCAGCCTTGCGCGAGCGCGCGAAAAGAACATCGCCACCCGCCTTGCGCGCACTGAACATCTTCATCGATGAGCGCTCCTTGGTCAGGGCCTGATGTCAAGCGAACTGGAGTTCACTCCGAGTCAGATTCGCGAGCTGCTCGACGAGCTGACGCGCAGGCTCGATGACAACGGAATCCACGGCGAGATGCGAGTGATCGGCGGCGCCGCCATGGCGTTGAGGTTTCCCGATGATTCGGGGGTACGGGCGACCCGTGATATCGATGCTGTGTACGTGCCAGCCCCCGAGGTGGACGTTGTGATTCAGGAAATGACGCGGGACCTGAGCCTCGAGCCTGGATGGATCAACTCGGCCGCAGCACCGTGGCTGCGCGTGGCAGGTCGACGTGCCACCGGCCGCGGCTTCGCGACGATCATCGCGACGGCGCACGAGCTCGCCGCGATGAAGCTCGCCGCCGGTCGTGAGTGGGATCTGACAGATTTGGCGATCATTGCGCGGCATCTCGGGCTCAACGATCCTGAGCAACTGGTCGACATCGCCTATGAGGTCTATGGCGAGGACTCCGTCGAACTCTCAGATGGCCGTGACTCCTATCGGATTCTCGCCGAGTCGGTGATTCCGAAAAAACCCGGGCGATAGCTCAGTCCGGATCGCTCGGGTCCAGCGGCGCGTGGTGGTCGAGGTTGACCACGCCACGCCGCCAGTAGCCGGAGGCCGAGACCTGCTCGGCGGGCAGGAACAGCTCGTGCCGCAGATAGCGGCGCAGCGGCACCAGGATGTTGGCCTCGCCGGCGAGGAACACGAACGTTCCCGCATCGATCCTGCCTAGTGAGCGCAGGGATTCTTCGAGCTGCTGGTGGCCATCGACGTGGGTGATCCACTCGGCATCCATTCGGCCCGCAACGGACGCGTCGAAGTAGCTCTCGACGCTCTCGTCGGCGACATGGAACAGCGCTGTCACGGGCACGTCAGCGGGCAGCAGCTCGAGCCAGCGGCCGGTGGCAGGCAGCGCTGTCTCGTCGGCGATCACGAGCAGCCGCTCGATGCCCTCGGGAACGAGTCGCGATCCGCGCGGGCCGCCGATACCGAGGTCATCGCCGACCTTGGCGTATTCCGCCCAGGCAGAGGCGGGCGCATCGACTCCGTGCACGACGAGGTCGATATCGAGCTCGCCGTGGTCGCCCGCGGCCGGTCGCACGGCCCGCGGGGTGTAATCGCGCGAGATGACGACGCCTTCTGCGCCCCGCTGCATCCCGTCCGGTCCGATTTCGGGCAGGGTCAGGATGCCGTTGGCTGGGTCGGGGAAGAAGACTTTCATGTGGTCACTCGGGCCGTCGCTCGCGAAGCCGGCCAGCTCGGGCCCGGTCAGGGTCACCCGCACGATGTTCGGCACGACGCGCTGCACCGCGCTGACGCGCAGGCGGCGGATCGCGAGCGGATGACGCACATGTTCACGTGAAAAGGTCACGTCACCACGGTAGCGCGCAGTTCACGCCCGACGGATCGATCTAGGGTGAAAGCATGGCTCTCGGCAAACTCATCCTTCGCGGCGTTATCGGCTCCGTGTTCATCGCCCACGGATTGCAGAAGCTCACCGGTGAGTTCGGTGGCTCCGGCCTGGAGGGCACCGAAAAGATGATGGCGGCCACCCGGATGTACCCGGTGCGCCGCAACGCCCTGGCCGTCGCGCTGGGCGAGACCCTGGCCGGCGCGAGCATCTTGCTGGGCGCTGCGACACCGCTGGGAGCCTTCGCCGCGATCTCGACCATGGCGACCGCGGCGCAGAAAGCGCACCTCAAGAACGGCTTCTTCAACAGCAATCGCGGCTACGAGTTCAACCTGACCCTCGCGGCAGGGGCTGCGGCGATCGCCATCGACGGACCAGGACCGATCTCAGTGGATGCCCTCATCGGCAAGTCGCGCTGGGGCGCCTTCTGCGGGTTGTTGGCCATCGGTGCCGGCCTGGTCGCCTCGTCGTTCGCGATCGAGTTCGGTGAAGATCACGCACCCGCATCCCAACCGGAGCCGACACCGGGGAAGTAGCCGCTGCAACTCGCACGGCTGCGCAACCTAGGCGCGGTGGAGCACTTGCACGATCGCATCCGCCGCGCGCACGAGTGCGAGGTGGGACAGCGCCTGCGGGGTGTTGCCGACGTGACGCTGGTCGCCCACGTCGTACTCCTCGCTGAGCATCCCGACGTCGTTGCACAGACCAACCAAGCGGTCCATCAAGGCCGTCGCGTCGTCGAGTCGGCCTGACTCGGCATATTGCTGCACCAACCAGAACGAGCACGCCAGGAAGGGATGCTCGTCGCCGACGAGACCGTCGACTCCGCTGGAAGCCTCGTAGCGCATCACCAAGCCATCGCGCATCAAGTTGTGTTCGATCGCGGCGACGGTGCCCAGCATCCGGGGATCATCTGCGGCGAGGAAGCCGAGCTGGGGCAAGATCAGCAGCGAGGCGTCGACCTCGGTCGCGCCGTAGTACTGCACGAAGGTGTTCAGCTCGGTGTTGAAGCCCTGGGCCTCGATTTCGTCGCGCAGCTGATCGCGCAACTTTCGCCACTTTTTGACGGGTCCCTTCAGGCCGTGGTCTTTGACCGCCCGGATGCCGCAGTCGAAGGCAGCCCACATCATGGCGCGCGAATGCGTGAACCGGTGCAGCGGACCGCGGATCTCCCAGATGCCGTGATCGTCGCGATCCATCACCTGCTCGACGTGATCGAGTAACGCCACCTGCAGCGCCCACGAGGAGCGGTCTTCTTTGATCCCGCGCTCTCGGGTCTGCTGCAGCGCCAGCATGACCTCGCCGAAGACGTCTCCCTGAAATTGCAATGCGGCGCCGTTGCCGACCCGTACGGGCGAGGCACCGCGATAGCCCGGTAGAGACTCGACCTCCCACTCGACGAGTCGGCGTTCGCCGGCCAGCCCGTACATGATCTGCACGTCAGCCGGATCGCCCGCGATGGCCCGCAGCAACCAGTCACGCCAGTCGCGCGCCTCCATGTCGAAGCCGTGATCGAGCAGGGCCTGCAGCGTGAGAGCAGCGTCGCGCAACCAGACGTAGCGGTAGTCCCAGTTGCGTTTGCCGCCAAAGGCCTCGGGCAGACTCGTGGTCGCGGCGGCGACGATGCCGCCGGTGTCTTCGTGGGTCAGCGCGCGCAGCAGTAGCAGCGACCGGCGAACCTCTGTGGCATACGGTCCCGTGGCGTCGATATTCGCAGCCCAGTCGCGCCACCACTTCTCGGTGTCACGGATGCTGCGGCTGACCTTGACCGCGGTCGGCGGCTCGCGGTGAGAGGGGAACCAGGTCAAGGAGATGTTGATGGTTTCGCCGGCCTCGACGACGAAGTGCGAACGGTGCACCATGCCGTCCGGCGAGAGGCGAGGCCCTCGCACGATCACCGAGTCCGGTCCGGCGACGGCGAGCAGCGCGTGTGCGTGTGGGCCGGTGCCGTCGTACTCAGGCGCCTGTCGAATCCAGGGCACGGCTGCCGCGTAGTCGAAGCGGATTCGCAACGCCTGCGTCATCGCAACCTGCCCGCTGATGCCGCGTACCTGACGCACGAGATCGGCGCGTCGATCGCCGTGCGGCATCAGGTCGACAACCTCGACTTCGCCGTCGTCGGTGACCCAGCGCGTCACGAGCACGAAGGTGTCGTCACGGTATTCGCGCGAGGTGGCGAGCTTCGCGCCTTCTGGCGCCACCCGCCAGTGTCCCTGCTCGGCATCGCCGAGCAGTGCCCCGAACGTACTCGGTGAGTCGAAGCGCGGGAGGCAGAGCCAGTCGATGCTGCCGTCACGCCCGACCAGGGCGGCGGTATGGCAGTCGCCGATCAGTGCATAGTCTTCGATGGCGAGAGGCACGTGTTCATCCTGTCAGGTGATCGATGAGAGTTTCCAGGGCGGGCAGCGCGGCCGAGATCGCCGCAGCATCCTGCTCATCAAGATTCGCCAGGAGTTCGGAGACCACCTTCGCGCGGGTGGCCCGAGCCCGAAGGATTGCGGCAGTACCCGCATCGGCAGCCGCGATCAGCACGGCGCGGCCGTCGACGGGATCTGCTGCACGCACCAGGTAGCCGCGTGACTCAAGCTCGGTGACGGTGCGGGTCATGGTGGGAGCCGAGACCCCTTCGAGTTGTGCGAGATCAGACAACCGCAGGGGACCGCACTTGGCGATCGTTGCCAAGGCTGACAGCAGCGCGTGGCTGAGCCCGCCGGTCGCGGTCTGCATGCGCCGGTTGAGTCGCCCCACCACGAAGGCGAGTCGTTCTGCATCGGTGGTCAGCGCGGGGGAGGCCACGTCACACGTCGCTCAGGGCGTCGGCGGTGGCAACTGCTGCGGTATCGGCGTGAACATACTTGCCGCCCATCACCAACGAAGCGACCGCGCCGACGACCGACATGATGGCGGCCGCGACAAACACGATCACCAGGCCGGAATGGAACGGCTCCGAGATCAGCTGCGGAAAGAAGGTCTTGCCGGTCAACACCGTGAGATCGCTCGCCGGGATCGCGCTGGTGACGTGCAGTTGATCGAGCAGCGACGAGATCGGGTTATAGCCGAGGAACGCCGCAAACAGGTTGCCAACCGGCGGAATCTGCGACGCGGCGGCCAGCGACCGCGCCAGCTCATCGGCCA
>JBDUBG010000104.1:0-5671 GCA_040004215.1 Pseudolysinimonas sp.
CAAAATGGTCGACTCAGACGCGCGCAATCGCGTAATCATGACGGCCGAGTGTGTCTATCGCGGTGACAAGTACCACCTGAGCGCCGACGTGACGAGAACGTCGTCGTCGAGCGCCAGCATGCGGAGAGCAGGGTGATGCCCGAGTCGGGGCTCGTCGTACTGGGTGTCGATGGTGGGCAGTCCGGCATCCGTCTGCGCGGCTCGGCGGGCGGACCCACCATTGAGGTCGAGGGTGTCAGCCGCTTGGAGGGCGACACGGTTGCGCGGGTGGCCGCTGCGGTGGTCGAGGGATACGCACGTGGACCGTTCGGCAGGGTCGACCGGGTAGTGCTCGGCCTGACAACCGCGCCCATCACGCGGGAAGACAACAACCGTCTCTGCGAGCTGATCGCGCGTGCAACCCAGGCATCGCAGATCTGGGTAATGGATGACTCAGTCTCGACCCACGCCGGCGCACTGTCGGGTGGCTGGGGAATCTCACTGGTCGTTGGCACCGGAGTCGGATGCCTGGTGGTGTCCCAGGATCGAACAGGCGCGCGCGTCGTCGACGGGCACGGTTTTCTGCTCGGTGACGACGGTGGCGGGTTCTGGATCGGCAGCAGGGGTCTCCGAGGGGTCCTTCGCGCTGCCGATGGACGGGGCGCCACCACGCGGCTCACTGAAAGCGCCATCGAACGGTTCGGACAGATCGAGGGATTGCACGTCCGCCTGCACAGTGCAGACCGTGCTGTGAACTCGATCGCGCAGTTTGCTCGTGATGTTCTCTCTGCGGCTGAAGACGGCGACGAGTTGGCTACCCACGTCGTCGCCGACGCGGTAGCGCAACTCGCCATCACCGTTCGAGCAGCGGCGAGTTTCGCCGCGTCGGAGGTCGCGATCCCGCTTGCCCTGGGCGGTCGGCTGGTGACTCGCGGCACCCTTCTCCGGCGACGACTTGATGAACGGTTGCTGATCGAGCAGCCGATGGTGGCAGCACGAAGCGCCGATCACGGTGCGCTAGAGGGAACGATTCGCCTAGGGTCCGGCGAGTTGCCAGCCGAATATCGTGCATTGGTGCACATCTGGAAAAGAGGAACAGCGGCGTGAACAGCGAGATAGCGGCGGGATCGGCCGGACGCGAGTACCTGAAGGTCGCGGAGCGCTTGATCGCGCGCCTGGCGAGTGACGAGTGGGCGCAGCTGCGTTCGGCCGCTGAGCTAGTCGCGACGGCGGTCGAGGCGGGGCGCACCGTGCACGCGTTCGGCACCGGTCACGGTCACATGCTCGCGGAAGAGCTGTTTTATCGGGCCGGCGGCCTCGTACGGGTGCGGCCGATCCTCTTTGAGGGGCTCATGTTGCACGCGAGTGGACCGCTGAGCACCGCCCTGGAGCGATTGCCGGGCTTGGCGGCCGCCGTGCTCGACGACCACCACGTGGTTGCGGGCGACGTGATGATTGTGGCGTCCAACTCGGGCGGGAACGCGGTGGTTTCTGAGATGGTGCAACTCGCTCAGCAACGCGGGCTCCGAGTGATCGCGATCACGAGCGTTCGCCACGCGACATCACCGTCGGCGCGGCCAACTGGTTTTGCCCGCATTCACGAGCTAGCCGACGTGGTCATTGACAACGGGGGAGCTGTGGGGGATGCCGCGGTGCACATCGACGGATTCGAACGGGCGGTCGCCCCCACCTCAACCGTTGTGGGAGCCGCCGTGCTCAACGCAGTGATCGCCGAAGCCGTGCAGATCATGGTCGAAAGCGGCGTCACGCCCGATGTCTATGAGAGCAGCAACACTGCGGGAGGAGACGCCACCAACGCACCCCTGAACGACGCGGCGCGCCAGGAGGCAACATCATGAGTGAGCCAGCTGCGCGGTTAGGCAGAGGCAAGGAGGGTGCGCCGGCTTTCGCCCTGCGAGGAATCGTCGAAGGGTTCTACGGTCGGCCGTGGACACACGAGCAGCGTCTCGACATGATCGAGTTCATCGCAGACCGTGGCATGAACACCTTCGTCTATTCGCCGAAAGATGACCCGCTCGTTCGCCGAGACTGGCGTCAGCCATACTCCGGGGCCGAACTGGAACGACTGTCAGAGCTGGCCGCCAGTTGCCGACTACATGGTCTCGACTTCGTCTATTGCCTGTCTCCTGGACTGTCGATCCAGTACTCGAGCCAGGGCGACATCGCCGAGTTGTGCGCCAAGTTCGACAGCGTGGCGAGGCTGGGGGTTGGCTTCTTTGGGCTGCTCCTCGATGACATCCCCCTCGTGCTTCAGCACGCCGTCGACCGCAAGCAGTTCGATGATCTCGCGGACGCTCACAGCCACATCGTTCAGGAAGTCTTCACGCAGTTGCAGCAGAACGATGCGCAGCACCGCCTGATCGTCTGCCCGACCGTGTATTGCGGCTACGGTGATGAGCCATATGTCGCGCGTCTGGGCCGGGGCATCGATCCGCGCATCGAGTTCTTCTGGACCGGGCGTGCCATTTGCTCGGCGACGATCGACCTCGCCGACGCCGCCGTGATCTCGCGCACCATCGCGCGCCCGGTCACGTACTGGGATAACTATCCCGTCAACGATGTCGCGATGGGCGGTGAGCTCCACATCGGTCCATATCGCGGGCGCGACCGTCATCTCGCACGGTTCTCTGCCGGTGTAATAGCCAATGGGATGGAGTTGTTCGAGTCATCGAAGATTGCTTTCGCAACGATTGCCGACTACCTGTGGGCTCCCGAGCAATACGACCCAGAGGCGAGTTGGGCTGTCGCGCTTCGGGATGTCGTGGGTTCCGAGCGAGATCTCGCCGCCTTCGCGCTCTTCGCCGACAATGTGCGCAGCTCATGTCTCTCTCAGGAGGACGCTCCGCTGGTGTCAGCAGCCATCGAGCAGTTCAGCTTCGCGCACGATACCGGCGACCCGGTGGCGGCATCCACAGCGCTGATCTCACTGGCGGATCAGCTGTGCGACGCCGCAGACCGACTGATCGACGGCGATGTCACCAACCCCGACCTCATGGCCGAGGCGATGCCGTGGCTGACGACCTTCCGGATCGGGGCGGTGGCGCTCAAACGACTGGCAGAACTGTCGACCGTCGGACAGCTCGACGACGCGGCACGTCAGGAGCTTGCGGGCTATCTTGAGCAGTTCCGCCGTCAGAACCGTCGCGTTTTTGGAGACGCGCTGACGATGACTCTCACTGACGCGACGGGAAGTTCAGGCCGATCTGACGGCGAATCTCGTCGAGGGTCTTCATCACCGTGATGGTCTGATCTGGCGGCATGATGTAGCTTCGCCGGCGGGCTGTATCGACCAAGAGCTCCAGCTCGCTCGCCTGATAGTGCATTCCGCGCCCGTTGACCGGCTCAGTGAAGCGTTCGACGAGGTCACCCTCGGTGTTGTAGACGGTGAAGGTCGACGCGTCGTGCCAGACCGAATCGATCGCGATCCATCCCTCGGTTCCCAAGATGCTGGCCGTATTGGGCCCTTCCGTGTCGAGAGCACACTGCAGCACCGCCTGTTGCCCGTGCGAGAAGCCGAGCAGGATCGACGTCTGCCGGTCGACGCCCGTGGCGGTCTTGGTGCCGAGGGCGCGCACCTCGACAGGCTCGCCGAACAGTTCGATGGCAAACGAGACCGGGTAGACACCGAGATCCAACAGGGCGCCGCCGGCGAGGGCGAGGTCGTTGAGCCGGTGGTTCGGGTCGGAGGGGAGCGTCTGGCTGTGGTCAGCGATCAGGGTGCGCACCTCTCCCAGCGTGCCTGCGGCGATGATCTCGCGCACCCGGACCATGTGCGGTACGAAGCGGGTCCACATCGCTTCGAGCAGAACCAGATTCTTCTCTGCGGCGCGCTGAACGAGTTCGCTGGCTTCATCAGCGTCGACGGTGAACGGCTTCTCAAGCAGCACGTGCTTGCCGGCATCCAGCGCGAGCACGGCGTGGGGAAGGTGGAAGGGATTCGGCGTGGTGACGTAGATGACGTCGACCTCGGGGTCTGCCACCAGCGCCTCGTAACTGCCGTGAGCCGTGGGGATGCCGAACTCGGCCGCGAAAGCGTCAGCAGACGCCTGGCTGCGTGATCCGACGGCCGAGACGGTAAAGCCGTTTGCTACCAGATCTGCGGTCATCGTGTGGGCGACCCACCCGGTGCCGAGCACTCCCCAACGCAGTGCTGTCATCGCGTGCTCGCCTCATTTCGTCATGGTGGCCACGACCTTTTTCGGGTCGCTCAACCGTATCGCCGAACCGCCGTCGGCCCGTCGCGCGCGGAATACTCGGGTGAGTGAGATCATTACAGTCCATACGTACGTATGAATAGGGAGTACCCAATGGCGAAAGAGACCGAGTCCGCACCGCAACTGACCCCCGTCGAGTTGGGGCTGGACACCTTCGGCGATGTCGAGGTCGATTCCGATGGCGCCCGTGTGCCATATCCGCAAGTAATCCGCAACGTGGTCGAGCAGGCAGTGCTTGCCGATCGGGTCGGCGTCGATTTCTTCGGGATCGGAGAACACCACCGCGATGACTTCGCAATTTCGTCGCCAGAGGTGGTGCTGGGCGCGATCGCCAGTCGCACCGAGCGCATCCACCTCGGGACTGCGGTCACTGTGCTCAGCTCTGACGACCCGGTGCGGGTCTACGAGAAGTTCGCGACCCTCGACGCGGTCTCGAACGGTCGGGCCGAAATCATCTTGGGCCGCGGTTCGTTCACCGAGTCGTTCCCCCTGTTCGGCTTCAACCTGCAGGACTACGAGGTGCTGTTCGAAGAGAAGCTCGACCTGCTGGTAAAGCTGCTCGACGAAGGACCGGTCACCTGGGAGGGCACCATCCGCCCTCCACTGACCGAGCAGCAGGTCTATCCCAAGACGGCGAACCGCTTGAAGGCGTGGGTGGGCGTCGGCGGCAGTCCCGAGTCGGTGGTTCGGGCGGCCCGGCACGGCTTGCCGCTCGTACTCGCGATCATCGGCGGCCAGCCGGCCCGCTTCGCGCCGTACGTCGATCTCTATCACCGCGCGCTGGCCCAGCTCGAGCAGCCGACCCTGCCGGTCGCGGTGCACTCGCCCGGATTCGTGGCAGCCACCGATCAGGAGGCGGCCGACATCCTCTGGCCGCATCAAGAGACGATGATGAACCGGATCGGCGCCGAGCGCGGCTGGCCACCCACGAACCGCGAGCGCTTCGAGAACGAGATTCACGAAGGCGCCCTGCACGTCGGATCGCCCGAGACGGTCGCGCAGAAGATCGCCGACACGGTGCGCACGCTCGGCATCCAGCGCTTCGACCTCAAGTACACCAGCGGCACCGTTCCGCACGAGCAGCTGATGACGTCGATCGAGCTCTATGGCACGCAGGTTATTCCGCGGGTGCGGGAACTGCTCGCGCAGGATCCGGGAGAGGCTCTCGGGCTTCCCGACTAGCTCGGAGTCGTAGTCTGACGCCATGGTCGGTCTGCGCGCGGTGCTCCGTCGCGGTTGGCGGGGCCCGGCAGCGGAGAGCGCGTACCGGGAGCGCAGCTGGTCCGGCGCGACGTTCTTCACCAGCCGACAGCAGCACGACGACCTGACCCTGGTGGTGAAGCGCTTCCCCGGTCGCCTCGGGATCGATCCTGCCGCCGCCGAACTCACCTTCGTGCTGGTACCCGGCCTGGGTGTGTCGTCTCGCTACTTCCAGCCCTTGGCCGCCGAACTGGCGC
>JBDUBG010000396.1:0-1707 GCA_040004215.1 Pseudolysinimonas sp.
GGTCGGCCGTGCACCAGTTTGATGCCGACGGGATGCTGCATCCATGAGTTCGCGGCGATGATGAAGAACGCCGAGATCCAGGTGCCGACTACTGCCGTCCACAACGTCGCGAGATGGATGCGCGGTGACAGGCGTCCCCAGCCGAAGATCCACAAGCCGAGGAACGTCGACTCCACGAAAAACGCGAACAGACCTTCCATGGCGAGCGGGGCACCGAAGACGTCGCCGACGAATCTCGAATACTGGCTCCACGCCATCCCAAACTGGAACTCCTGCACCAAGCCGGTGGCGACGCCGAGGATGAAGTTGACCAGGAAGAGCTTTCCCCAGAACTTCGTCATGCGCAGATAGCGCTCGTTGCCGGTGCGCAGGTAGAGCGTTTGGAAGAGCACCACCACCGGCCCCAGACCCAGCGTGAGCGGAACCAGCAGGAAGTGGTAGACGGTCGTGATCCCGAATTGCCAGCGGGCGATGTCGAGGGGGTCCACGTGTCTGCTCCTTGGTGAGATAGGCGCGGGTGTCGCCAGCGTTCAGACTTCCGTACCCGCAGCGGGGCCGGCAGGGTCCAAGGTCCCGCCACTGACGGCAGAGGGACCTTTGGCACTGACCCGTGCACCGGGCGCGGAGGCATCCTGTCTCCGAGGCCGAGGAGGAGTCATGAGAGTCGCCATTGTGTATGAGTCCGAGTTCGGAGCGACCCGCGCCGTCGCCGAGGCGATCGGCAGGGGGGCGGCGTCAGCTGGGGCGGGCATCGTCGGACTGCACAACGTCCACGAGCTGGCGTTGGCCGTCTGGTCGCCTGAACACGGCGACCTGCTGTTCGTGGGGGCGCCAACTCAGGAAGACGACCTGCCGACCGCCGCCACCCGCAGCGCTGACGCAACCCGGGCAGACCGGCACGGCAGCAGCCTGGTGCTTGAGCCGGATGCACTCATGACGGGTGTCCGCGAGTGGCTGGCGCAGGCGCGACTCGACGGAATCACGGCCGCGGCATTCGGAACTCAACCGTCGATGTCGCCACTCATCTCGGGTTCGTCGGCCCAGGTCATTGGCCGCGCTCTGGTGCTGGCCGGTGCCGGCGTCATCGACGAGCAGGCATTCCTGGTCGACAGCCAGTCGCGGTTGGTGACGAACGAGATCGAGCGCGCCGAGCAGTGGGGAGCCGGGGTTCTGACGGCTGCGCTCGCCGCTCGGGCTGCGGCTACCGCCGCACCTCAGTAGCGTTGAGGCGTGGCGACACGCATCTACGTGGGATCGGCCGAGGGCGGCACGGGCAAGTCGACGATCGCGGTCGGAGTGCTCGACACCTTGCGGCGCTCGGTCGCGCGCGTCGGGGTCTTTCGCCCGATCGCGCGATCGACTACCGAGCCCGACTACATCCTCGAGATGCTGCGGTCACACGCCACCGCTGAGCTCGAGCTTGCTGACTGCATCGGCACCGACTATCAATCGGTGCATGATGACCCGGATGCCGCGCTCGCCCTGATTCTTGACCGATTGGGTGCGATCGAAGACCGCTGCGAAGCGATCCTCATCCTGGGCTCGGACTACACCGACATCGGCACCCCGACCGAACTCGCCGACAACGCCCGGATCGCGGCGGCGGTCGCCGCACCCGTTCTGCTCGTCGTCGGTGGTCGCCGAGCAGACGAGACGGGCGCGCGCACGCCGTCCGAAGTCGCCGAGGTTGCCAGTGTTGCGCTGGGT
>JBDUBG010000348.1:0-5645 GCA_040004215.1 Pseudolysinimonas sp.
TTCGATCGAGTCGAACACCATCGCACGCCCGCGGTGCTTCAGCAGATGCGGGGACGCCGCGGCCGGCTTGATGATCGCTCCACCAGGTGCCAACGAGCCACGCAGTGTCGTGATGCCGGCGGCCGGCTGCAGCGGTGAGTCGCGCGGAGTGATGACGTCGGCATCCCAGATGCGCGCGTCGTCGAGGTAGCTGACGAGCGGCTTGCCGGTGATGGTGAGGGCGTCCGGGTCAAGCAAATCCCGCACCTCGCGCAACACCGCGAGGAAGCCGCCCGCACGGAACAGGTCTTCCATGAGGTACTGGCCGGCCGGCTGGAGGTTGACCAGCAGCGGCACCTCCGCGCCGATCCGGTCGAAGTCGTCGATGCTCAACTCGATGCCCAGCCGACCCGCGATGGCGAGCAGATGCACCACCGCGTTGGTGGATCCGCCGATCGCGGCGAGCGCCACTATCGCGTTGTGGAAGTTGGCCTTCGTCAAGAAGGTCGAGGGGCGACGGTCGTCTTTGACGAGCTGCACCGCCAGCCGCCCGGTCTCATGGGCCGCCTGCAGGAGCCGAGCATCGGGGGCAGGCGTACCCGCCAGGCCGGGAATGATCGTGCCGAGCGCCTCGGCGACGAGCGCCATCGTCGACGCCGTCCCCATGGTGTTGCAGTGCCCCTTGCTGCGGGTCATCGAGGTATCCGAGTTCATAAAGTCTTCGTTCGAGAGCGTGCCCGCGCGCACCTCCTCGCTGAACCGCCACACGTGCGTGCCGCAGCCGATCGTCTCGCCACGGAAGTTGCCGTTCAACATCGGGCCCCCCGGCACCACCACGGCGGGCAGGTCGACGGATGCCGCCGCCATCAGCAGCGAAGGAATCGTCTTGTCGCAGCCTCCCAGCAGTACCACCCCGTCGATCGGGTTCGCGCGCAGCATCTCTTCCGTCGCCATCGCGGCCATGTTGCGCCACAGCATCGCCGTCGGCCGCACCAGGGTCTCTCCCAGCGACACCACCGGCAGCTCGAGCGGAATGCCGCCCGCCTCATAGATGCCGTTTTTCACCGACTGGGCGACCTCATCCAGGTGGCTGTTGCAGGGCGTCAGATCGGATGCCGTGTTCGCGATCGCAATCTGCGGTCGCCCCTCGAACGCGCTCGACGGCACCCCGCGACGCATCCACGCGCGGTGAATGTAGGAGTTGCGGTCATTGCCGCCGTACCACTCGTTGCTACGTAGCTCGCGGTCGTGCTTGGGTGGCGTCGTCATGGAAGCAGCCCCGCTCGCCGAGCCGCGATCACCGCTTCATACCGGTTCGAGGCGCTCAGCTTGTGCATCGCGGCCGACAGATAGCTCTTCACTGTTGTCTCGGTGAGTCCGAGGTGCGTCGCGATCTGGCTGTTTCGCTTGCCGAGGGCAACTTGCGCGATCATGTCGATTTCGCGAGGGGACAGCGCGGCGGGCACCGATACCGACATGCCCCGCGGCACGATGCGCTGGCCCACCGCGTCGAGCCGACGCGCGATCTCGGGATCGGCGACTGCTCGGCCGAGTTCGCGCACCTCGGCGAACAACTCACGGAGTTCGAGGCGCTCCCGTGCCAACAGGTCGGGATCCCGCTCCGGCCATTGGGTCTCGAGCAGAGCGAGACGGCGGTCGACTTCGTCGGCGACCGAGAGCTCCCAGGTCAGGGCCTTCGACACCTTGAGAGTGCGTCGCACGATAGTTTCGCCGAATTGCGTGGCGACACGGTGGCCGCAGTAGAGGATCGCGCGCACCCGCCCATCGACGACGACGGGGACGGCAAGCAGCGAGACAATCCCCTCGGCGGTGACCTCGCGGTCGTAGTGATGGGTAATGGTCGACGACTCGCGGTAGTGGGTTGCGGCCACGGGTTTGCGGTCGACTACCGCGCGCCCCCCGCAGCCGTGCGTCGGCTCGATGAGAACGCCGTCGAGGCTGTGGGCGTGGGCGCCAGCAAACGCTGTAAGCGGCGTGCCATCAGGACCAGTGAGTCCGCCGAACGCCACGGCACAGCCGGTCAGTCGGCTGAGTTCTTTGACGCTTCTGTTGAGCAGATCGTGCTCGGAGGTGGCAACTGAGTGGGGCAAATGACTACCTACTTCGGATGGTAGTTGGGCACTTCAGCGTGTCCGTAGCCTGCATGCTAGCAGGGCCGATCGGCCCCGTTTCCCCCGAAAGTTTCGGCCCGTCGGCACCGGAACACGCTGTGCACGCCATCATCGCCGACACGCATCATCCACCAACACAAAGGAGTGCTACTCGATGAGTTCGACCCAAGAAACCTCAGCACCGCGCTTTGCCGCGACCGTAGCTGACCCAGCCGCACTCGGCCTGGCTGGCTTCGCCATGACCACCTTCGTCCTGAGCCTCGCCAATGCAGGGTTCATCGCCGGAGCAGGGGCATCGGTGCTAGGCCTGGCATTGTTCTACGGCGGTCTGGCACAGTTGGCAGCAGGAATGTGGGAGTTCGTGAAGGGCAACACCTTCGGCGCTGTCGCCTTCAGCTCGTATGGCGCCTTCTGGCTCTCGTTCTGGTGGCTCCTCACCAACCCGGCCGCTCTCAAAGAAGCGGGTGCCGCCGGAGTCGGTGCGTACCTGCTCGCCTGGACGATCTTCACTGCCTACATGACGATTGGCGCCGTCAAGTCGAGCACGATCGTGTTGCTGGTGTTCATCGTGCTGACGGTGACTTTCCTGTTCCTCGCGATCGGCGCCTTCAGCGGAAGCGCGGTGGCAAACCACGTGGGTGGCTACCTTGGTCTGGTAACCGCCGTCCTCGCCTGGTACGGCTCGGCGGCATCCGTGATCAACTCGACCTGGAAGCGCTCTGTGCTTCCTGTCGGCGCCCCGCGCTAGAAAAGGAATAACTACTCATGACGACCCCGTCCCCGAGCGACCCCACTGGGGCGACGCTGGAAAACCTTTCGTACGAGAGCCGATCGTTCCCCCCGTCAGCGGAATTCGCGGCGCAGGCGAACGTGAAAGCGGATGCCTATGACGAAGCCGCCGCCGATCGACCCGCATTCTGGGCGAAGCAGGCCGAGCGGCTGAGTTGGAGCACTCCGTGGACACAGGTTCTCGACTGGAGCAATCCGCCGTTCGCCAAGTGGTTCGTCGGCGGCACGCTGAACGTGGCATACAACTGCCTCGATCGGCACGTCGAAGCCGGGCTCGGGGACAGGGTCGCCTATTACTTTGAGGGTGAGCCCGGAGACACCCGGACCATCACCTATCAGCAGCTGACGGATGCTGTCTGTCAGGCCGCAAACACCCTGACGGATCTCGGGGTGAAGGCGGGCGACCGGGTCGCCATCTACCTGCCGATGATTCCAGAGGCCGTCATCGCGATGCTCGCGTGTGCTCGCATCGGCGCTCCGCACACCGTGGTCTTTGCGGGGTTCTCAGCCGAAGCGCTTCGCACGCGCATCATCGACTGCGATGCCCGCGTCGTGATTACCTCTGACGGCGGATACCGCAAGGGAACGGCAACCAACCTGAAACCGGCGGTGGATGAGGCCCTCGAGGGATGCCCCGACGTTCGATCGGTGCTCATCGTCAAACGCACCGGAGGTGACCTCGACTGGGTTGAGGGCCGCGACCTGTGGTGGCACGAAACCGTCGACAAGGCCAGCACGACGCACGTGCCGCAAGCCTTCGACGCCGAGCATCCGCTCTACGTCATGTACACCTCGGGAACGACCGGTAAGCCGAAGGGCATTCTGCATACCAGCGGCGGTTACCTCGTCGGCTGCGCGTTCACCCAGTGGGAGGTCTTCGACCTGAAGCCGGAGACCGACGTCTACTGGACGGCCGCTGACATCGGCTGGGTGACCGGGCACAGCTATGTGGTCTACGGTCCGCTTGCCAACGCGACGACCTCGATCCTGTACGAGGGCACGCCCGACACTCCTGACCAGGGCCGCTGGTGGGAGATCATCGACAAGTACAAGGCGACGATCCTCTACTGTGCTCCGACCGGCATCCGCACCTTCATGAAGTGGGGCAAGGACATCCCGGCCAAGTACGACCTCTCGAGCCTGCGCCTGATCGGGTCGGTCGGAGAACCGATCAACCCGGAGGCGTACATCTGGTACCGGGAGAACATCGGGCACAACAATGTTCCGGTCGTCGACACCTGGTGGCAGACCGAGACCGGCACGATCATGATCAGCCCGCTGCCCGGCGTCACCGCGGGCAAGCCGGGCGCCGCCATGACGGCCCTTCCCGGGGTGGCCGCCGACATCGTCGATGAGAGCGGCGCGTTTGTTCCCGATGGATCGGGCGGGTACCTCGTGATCACCGAACCTTGGCCGTCGATGCTTCGAGGCATCTGGGGAGACAACGACAGGTATCGGGAGACGTACTGGTCGCGCTTCCCCGGTCTCTATTTCGCCGGCGATGGTGCGAAGAAGGACAAGGACGGCGATATCTGGCTCCTCGGACGTGTTGACGACGTCTTGAACGTGTCCGGACATCGCATGTCCACCACCGAGATCGAGTCGGCCCTGGTGTCGAATCCGAAGGTGGCAGAGGCGGCAGTGGTCGGAGCTGCGGATGAGATCACCGGCCAGGGTGTCGTCGCCTTCGTGATCCTCCGCTCGGAAGCCGGCACCGGTGGCGAACACATCGTGCGGGAGTTGCGTGACCACGTCGCGAAGGAGATCGGCAAGATCGCCCGGCCTCGGCAGGTGATGATCGTCGCCGAACTGCCCAAGACACGGTCGGGAAAGATCATGCGGCGTCTGCTTCGGGATGTCGCTGAGAACCGCCCGATCGGCGATGTCACGACGCTCGCCGACAACACCGTGATGAACGCCATTCAGGATGGCATGGCAACCGGCGCGCACGACGACTGATTCGGTTCCCGGCCGGCCGTTCCTTTCGGGAACGACCGGCCGGTTTCTCATGTGGTCAGGCCTTGTCAGCCGGCATGAACTGTGACGCCAGCGAGCCGTCACCGTCTGCCTGTGTCAAGACGACATCGCCCGGCTGGAGCTTCGTGTTGTTGCGCACCGCGATGTTGCGCCCCGAGCGGCTGATCAGGCTGATCCAGTCGTCGTCGCCGGCCGAGAGCTCGGCAACCGTTCGACCGTCCGCGGCAGACCCCGCTGCGACGATGTGACGGTGCAGGCCGTCGGGCTCGTCGGCGAATCGGATGTCGAGCGACCACGGACGCACCGGGATCGGGCGGGTCGGCACCTTGAATGCCTTCGCGAGAACCGGAACCAGGCTGCCCTGCAGCAGCACCGAGACCAACACGACGATGAAGATGATCGCGTAGAGGCGGTCGGCGCCTGCGACGCCCGAGCCGAGGATGAACATGCCGAGCAGAATCGGCACGGCTCCCTTGAGACCCGCCCACAGCACGAAGGCGCGCTCGCCCAACTTCAGCCGGATCGGCAAGATCAGCAGCCCGACCAGAACCGGTCTAATCACGAAGATCAAGAGCCCGGCGATCGCGAGCCCGGTGAGCAGGATGTCGGGCTGCAGCACATCTTCGAGTCGGATGCTGAGGCCGAGCAAGATGAACACCGCGATCTCGGCCAGGCTCGCCATTCCCGCACTGAAGCGCTCGATCTCGCGCTTGTACGGCGCCCGCACATCGCCTACCAGGATGCCGGCGATGAAGGCAGCAAGGAATC
>JBDUBG010000058.1:0-5644 GCA_040004215.1 Pseudolysinimonas sp.
CACGCCGTTCTCTTTGGCGATGCGCTTGCCCGCCGCGAGGCCGGCCGTCATGAGCACGTCACGCTCGCGATCGGAGTACACGTATTCGTGGTCGGAGTTGGTCCACTTCAACCGATAGAGCGGAGGCTGGGCGAGATACACGTAGCCCATCTCGATCAGCGGCCGCATGTAGCGGAACAGCAGGGTAAGCAGCAGAGTCGTGATGTGCTGGCCATCGACGTCGGCATCCGCCATCAGCACGATCTTGTGGTACCGCGCCTTCTCGCCATTGAATTCCTCACCGATCCCGGTGCCGAACGCCGTGATCATGGCTTGGATTTCGGTGTTGCCGAGTGCGCGGTCGAGTCGTGCCTTTTCGACGTTGAGGATCTTGCCGCGCAACGCAAGGATCGCCTGAGTTTCTGGGTTGCGACCCTGGGTCGCCGACCCGCCAGCCGAGTCACCCTCGACCAGGAAAATCTCGCTGTCTGCGGGGATGCGGCTCGAGCAGTCCTTGAGCTTGCCGGGCATGCCGCCGCCTTCGAGCAAACCCTTGCGGCGGGTCTGCTCGCGCGCCTTTCGCGCTGCCATGCGGGCCGCCGCGGCTTGGGCAGACTTGCGGATGATGTCGCGCGCCTGATTGGGGTTGCGGTCGAACCAGTCGTTGAGTTGGTCGCCCGCCACCTTCTGCACGAAGGATTTCGCTTCGGTGTTGCCCAGCTTGGTCTTGGTCTGTCCCTCGAACTGCGGCTCACCGAGCTTGATCGAGATGACGGCAGTCAGACCCTCGCGGATGTCGTCGCCCGTCAGGTTCTCGTCTTTCTCTTTGAGAATTCCCTTGTCGCGCGCGTATTTGTTGACCAGCGTGGTGAGCGCCGCACGGAATCCCTCCTCGTGCGTTCCCCCCTCGTGGGTGTTGATCACGTTGGCGTAGGTGTGCACGCTCTCGGAGTACGAGGTCGTCCACTGCATGGCGACCTCAAGTGACATCTTGCGCTCTTTGTCTTCCGACTCGAAGGCGATGATCTCGTCGTGGATGGCATCGGTGTTCTTCGCGGAGTTCAGGTACTCGACGTAGTCGACCAGGCCGCGCTCGTAGAAGAACACGTCGGTGCGCTGGGTGCCGTCGTCTTGCCGCCCGAGCTCGCGATCGTCGGTCAGCGAGATGCGCAGGCCCTTGTTGAGGAACGCCATCTGCTGGAATCGGCTGCGAAGGGTCTCGTAGTCGAACTCGACCGTCTCAAAGATGTTGGCGTTCGGCCAAAAGGTGATCGTCGTGCCGGTCTGGTTCGTTGCGGCACCCTTGGCGAGCGGCGCGACCGGAACACCGTCGTGGTACTCCTGCGTGTAGATATGGCCCTGGCGACGCACCTCGACATCGAGCGTCGACGAGAGCGCATTCACCACTGAACTGCCGACACCGTGAAGACCGCCAGAGACCGCGTAGCCGCTGCCGCCAAATTTGCCGCCGGCGTGCAGGATCGTCAGCACGACCTCGACGCTCGACTTCTTCTCGACCGGGTGGATGTCGACCGGGATGCCGCGGCCGTTGTCGACGCAGCGCACGCCGCCATCCGCCTGCAAGGTGATCTCGATGTGGTCGCAGTAGCCCTGAAGCGCCTCGTCAACCGAGTTGTCGACGATCTCTTGGACCAGGTGGTGAAGACCGCGAGGTCCGGTCGAGCCGATGTACATGCCTGGCCGCTTGCGAACCGCCTCGAGGCCTTCGAGAACCTGGATGTCTGAGGCCCCGTACGAATCGTTCGGGTCGGCTGAAGTGGTGGGGGATGTCACTTCCCGATTCTACCGCAAGAGGGTCGGGGATTCCGGCCCCAACGCCCGTGTGGGGAGATTTCGCGGACGGCTTGACCTGTTTTGCCTTGTCACCCGTAGGTATCGCGAGGACCGCGCCCTGGGATTGCTCTGGGGCCGCGTTTCCAGGAGGGGGTGTCTGGCCCGATGAACCGCACGGACTCAATCCCGGCCGCCGCGTGCTTCTCGGCGATCCTCACGGCGACGGCAGAGCGCATCGTTCGCAGCTGCTGAGCCCAGGCCGTCGAGTCGCAGCGCACCGTCAGGATGCCGTCCTCGATTCCGACGGGCTCGGCGTGAGCCGCGGTCTCAGCCCCCACGATTCCCGGCCAGTCTGCCAACAGTTGAGCGCGTGCGATCGGTGAATCCCAGCCCATGGTGGCGCTCAGGCTGCCGAGCACGTCACCGAGCCCTGTCGGTTCGCGCCCCACGCCATAGGGCACGCTGGTGTCGTTTCCTGCCGCGCGCCGGCGTCGCCTGGCATCGCCCGAGCGAAGAGAAGGGTCGCCGAAACTCCTGCGGATCCGGCGAAACACGTTCACGTGCTCCTGTTCTCCCGGCTCGTCGTTCACGACTCGTCCTCCACAATCCGCCCTGCTCGAATGCGCACCGTGTGCGCGGCGAGAGCCGGCGGCACGTCGTCAAAGACCGCTGCCGTGATCAGGACCTGCTCGTAGCCGGCGATCGCCGAGGCTAACTTGGCCCGCCGCGCCTCGTCGAGTTCGGCAAACACGTCGTCAAGGATCACGATCGGATCGCCCAGCATGGAGTCAGCTCTGAGCACCGCCGCCGACGCCAACTTCAACGCGAGCGCGAACGACCAGGACTCCCCGTGGCTGGCGTAGCCGCGTGCGGCCAGCCCATTGAGCACCAGCAGCACGTCATCGCGGTGTGGGCCGACCAGGGTGAGGCCCCGGTCGAGCTCGGCGCGTCTGACCCGGGCCAGCGCAGCACGGAACTGCTGGATGACCTCTGCCGGCTCCAGCGCCCGAGCCGCATCAGTGGCGGCGAGTTCATCGTCGGGCTGCGCTCCGAGGATGCTCTGCTCGAGCGCCAACTCAGCGCGGTGCTCGGCGCCCGCGATCCGGGTGTAGGCCTCGGCCACGTGCGGACGCAGCCGATCCACGAGATCCTGTCGCCCGCGAATGATCTCGCTGCCGAGGTCAACCAGTCGTTCGTCCCACAGGCCGAGTGTCGAGAGCTGGTCATCGGCGACCCGCGCGCCGCGCGCAGACTTCAAGAGAGTGTTCCGCTGGCGAAGCACCCGCTCGTAGTCCGAGATCACGCCAGCGAAACGTGGTGAGAGCTGCACGAGGAGCTGATCAAGAAATCGGCGGCGACCCGACGGTTCGCCTCGTATCAGAGCCAGATCCTCGGGCGCGAACAGCACACTGGTGATGTATCGCGGCAGTTCGCGCGGCTTGACCGCGACGCGGTTCACCTGCGCGCGATTGACGCCACTTCGATTCAGTTGCACCTCGACGAGAACCTGACGATCGGCGTGTTCGAGGCGTGCACGAACGGTGGCCAGGTCTGTTCCCTGCCGAATCAGTGCTTGGTCGGTCGACACTCGGTGCGAGGCGAGCGTGCTGAGGTACCCGATCGACTCCACCAGATTGGTCTTGCCCTGGCCGTTGCTGCCGACGAACAAGTTAGGTCCGGCGGCGAGTTCTACCTCAGCTGACTCGTAGTTGCGAAAGTCGCTGAGACTCAGGTGGGAGACGATCACCCGACGGAGCTCGACACAGCAGGCTCGGCCGCACTCAGGCCTTGCGCACGGCGTGGCCGCCGAACTGATTGCGCATCGCGGCGACCGCCTTCATCGCGGGCGAGTCCTTTTGGCGCGAGACGAATCGCGCAAAGATCGACGCACTGATCGTCGGCACAGGGACGGCGTGGTTCAGCGCTTCGATGATGGTCCAGCGCCCCTCGCCCGAGTCGTCGACGTAGCCCTCGATCTTGGTGAACTCCGGATCTTCTTCGAGTGCCTTCACCAGCAGCTCAAGCAACCAGCTACGGATCACGGTGCCGCGTTCCCAGGCCTTGAAGACACCCGTCACATCGTGGATGAGCTCTTTGCTGGCATCGAGGAGTTCGTAACCCTCGGCGAGCGCCTGCATTTGGGCATATTCGATGCCGTTGTGCACCATTTTTGCGTAGTGGCCGGCGCCAACAGAGCCGGCGTGGACGAAGCCCTCGTCACGTGGACCCGCGGGGCGCAAGGCATCGAACACCGGCATCGCCAGCTTGATGTCGGCCGCGTCACCGCCCGCCATCAGCCCGTAGCCATTCTTCAAACCCCACACTCCACCCGACACCCCACAGTCGACGAAGTGGATGCCATTCATCGCGAGTTGTTTCGCGTGCACATCATCGTCGGTGTAGCGCGAGTTGCCCCCGTCAATCACGAGATCGTTCTGTTCGAGCACGGCAGCGAGATCGGTAATCACTCCGTCGGTCACCGGTCCCGACGGGACCATGACCCACACCACACGAGGCGTCGGCAATGCCTTCACCAGGTCGGCGAGTGTCTTCACGTCGGTCACCGCGGGATTCGGGTCGTATCCGGTGACCTCGAGACCCTTCTCACGAAGACGGTCTCGCATGTTGAAGCCCATTTTGCCGAGCCCGACGAGTCCGATGTGCATGGCCATTTGCGCGCCTTCCTTTTACCGCAGCAGCAGGTTAGGTTGCAGTAGGTACTTGTAGTTATCGGCCCCTGGCTGCTCTTTCGACGACTGACTCGTGATCAATACCGGCCCGGGTTTGTTGGGATTCTCGGTCTTGGTGAATGAGATGCGCACGAACTCAGAGTGCACGGCACCCAATCCGTCAAGCAGGAACGACGGTTTCAAAGACACGACGGTGTCGTCACCGTGGAGGTGCGCATCGATCGTCTCCGAAGCCTGCGCTTGCTCAGAACCGGCCGCCTCCAGTGTCAGACCGTCAATCGAGAAGCTAAACCGGAGTGCCGCTTCTCTCTCGAGCACGAGTGACACTCGTCGGGTTGCCTCGATGAGGTCCGCTGTATTGACGACGGCGTAGTTATCGACGGTTTCGGGGAAGAGCCGCTTCACCGGGGGAAAATTTCCCTTGATCAGCAGCGAGGTAACGGTCTTCTTATCAGCGCTAAAGGCGATCAGCTCACGGTCGTCACTCCGCACGATCGACACCGCGACGGTGCCGCTGTGCGCGAATGTCTTTCCGATCTCAGACAGGGTGCGTGCCGGAATCAGGGCTGTCGTGCCCTCGGCCGATGACGCACCGGAATCCCAATCGATCTCGCGAACCGCCACCCGGTACCGGTCGGTAGCGACGAGCGACAGGCTGTGATCGCCCACCTCCAACTGCACACCAGTGATCACCGGCGTCACGTCGTCGCGCGATGCCGCAACAGCAACCTGAGCCACGGCCTCGGCGAAATCTTCTGCCGGCAACACTCCGGTTCGTTCGGCGACCTCGGGCAGGGTTGGGTATTCGTCAACCGGCATGCTCAACAAGGTGAAACGCGCAGAACCGCAGCTCACCGCGATCTTGCCGTCTTCGGTAGAGAACTGCACGGGCGCCGACGGCAGCCGGCTCGCGATGTCGGCCAGGAGTCGCCCCGAGACCAGGGCAGTTCCCGGCTCATCAACCTCTGCGGCAATCTCGGTACGTGACGACACTTCGTAATCGAACGACGACAAGATCAAGACGCCGTCGACGGCTTCGAGGAGTACTCCACTGAGGATCGGCTGAGTCGTGCGCTGTGGCAACAGCTTGACGGCGAAGGACACCGCTTCGCTGAACACGTCCCGGTTGACTTGGAACTTCACGCGGACTCCTTGTCATTCGAAACATGCTGGGGGCGTCA
>JBDUBG010000481.1:0-5630 GCA_040004215.1 Pseudolysinimonas sp.
TGCACGTCGAATCACACGCGACGCGCTACTCGACCACCAAGAATCGCTCAGAGGCTGCGGTCTACCGCCAAGAATCGCTCAGAGCCCGCGGTCGACCATGTCGATCAGCCGGGCGCCCGCCGCGCGCGCCACAGCGGGATCGAGATCGCGCAACGGGCCTTCCAGCACCAGCATCGCGAGCCCGTGCACCGCAGACCAGGCCGAGAGCTCGGCGCCCGGGCGGCGCTCCTGGGGGATGGCGCCGACGGCGAGGAGTTCGTCGAGCGCCGTCTCGAGCAGTTGGAACGGTGTGCGACCGCCCGGCCCTGCCTGCTTCGGATCGAGCGCCGTTTCGAGGTCGCGCGGCACCGTGAAGGCGGCGCGGAACAGGCCTGGATGGTCGCGGGCAAAGCCCAGGTAGCCGAGTCCGACTGCTGCCAGGTGCGCGTGCGCGGCGTCGGTGGCGCTGAGGCTCGATGAGACGGCATCCCACTCGGCTTCGATCGCACCCGCCACCAGTGACTGGGCGGCGTCGCTGACCGCCTCTACGAGCTCTGTGCGGTCGGCGAAGTGGCGGTAGGCGGCGTTCGGAGAGACTCCGGCCCGCCGGGTCGCCTCGCGCAGCACGACGGCAGCGGGGCCGCCTTCGCGGGCCATGTCGAGCCCCGCATCGAGGAGCGCCTGACGAAGATCGCCATGGCGGTAGTTCGCTCGCGGGGCCAAAGACACGGCAGCTCCTGCGTTTCGCTGGACGGGGTTGCCCCCGTGTGACATTGTGAACAGCGTACACAATCGCGATCACAGAACCTGAAGGAGACCATCATGCTCACGACCACCGGTGGGTTCAGCGGATTCTCGGTCAATGACCTCGCAGCCGCGCACGCCTTCTATCGCGACACACTCGGCCTCACGGTGAACGACACCGGAATGGGCCTCCAGCTGGATGTCACGGGTGGCGCGCCGGTGTTCGTCTATGGCAAGCCGAACCACGTTCCCGCCGAGTTCACCGTGCTCAACTTCGAGGTCGCCGACATCGATCAGGCTGTCGACGAGTTGGTGGCGGCGGGGGTCGAGATTCAGAAATACCCGGGCGCCTATCAGGACGACAAGGGGATCGCGCGTGGCAAAGCCTCCAACCGCGGACCCGACATCGCCTGGTTCCTCGACCCGGCAGGCAACATCCTGTCGGTGCTCAGCAACTGAGGGCGGTCGCCTCGGCTTAGATGGAGCCGTGGACCTCGCGCTGATCGAACGCCTGCGCGCCGACCTCACCGCGGCTCGCTTCACGGTCGACGCGCTGAGCGCCCTCTGGGGTGGCGAGGCCGAGTCGGCACTTGAGCGTGGCAATCGGCTGCCGGCGTTACGCGCGCTCGGCGCAGACGATTCGCCGCGCGCGACGCTGGGCACTCTCTTCGTGCTGGGGATGCCGGTAGCCGTCGACGTCGCCGCGGCTGCGTTGCCGGCGCTCGGGCTTGCGGGGGCGCTCGAACTTGGCGTAGTGGAGGTCAGCGGTGCCGACTGCCTGGCGCTCGTCGACCTGCGACCATACGACTTTCTCGATACCCAAGGCGCCGGCTCGTGGTGGATCGCCAGCGACCTCGGCGAAGTCGCCACCGGTCGTCCGCTCCGTACCGACCACGTGCTGGGCCTCGGCGGAGCTTCGCTGACCCTGAGCGGGCTGCTGATTCCCGACCCGGTAGCCACGGTGCTCGACCTCGGAACCGGATGCGGCATCCAGGCCCTGCACGCGTCGCGCTGGGCGGGACGCGTGATCGCCACCGACATCTCGGAGCGCGCGCTCAAGTTCGCCCGGCTGAACGCCGGACTCAACGGCGTCGCGAACATCGAGTTTCGGCGGGGCAGCCTTTTCGATCCGGTGGTGGGCGAGCGCTTCGACCGGATCGTGTCGAACCCGCCGTTTGTCATCACCCCGCGCGCGATCGGCGTGCCTGAATACGAGTACCGCGACGGCGGGATGATCGGCGACGCCCTCGTCGAGGCGGTCGTCGCGGGCGCGCAGGAGCATCTGCTGCCGGGCGGGATCGCCCAACTGCTCGGCAACTGGGAATACCGGGCAGAGCCGGCCGGAGTCGGCACCGATGGCCTGCAGCGTGCGGCCGACTGGGCCCACGCCGTAGGGCTAGACGCCTGGATCATCGAGCGCGAGCGCCAGGATCCCGCGCAGTATGCCGAGACCTGGATTCGCGACGGGGGAACGCGCGCGGATTCCGCCGACTTCGAGCGGCTGTGCGGCGCGTGGCTCGACGACTTCGCGGCTCGGGGAGTCACCGGGGTGGGGTTCGGGTATCTGCTGCTGCGGCATCCCGCGTCGACCGGTGCCCCGCAGCTACCGCCGATGCGACGCGTCGAGCGGCTCGATGCCCCGCTCGGGCGCGGAACCGCCGGTCTGGGCAGCCACCTCGCCACCGCGCTCGCCGCGGCAGACTGGCAGGCCGCGAGCAGCGATGCCGAGGTGCTCGCAGCCACGCTGACGGTGGCGACCGACGTCACAGAAGAGCGCAGCTACTGGCCGGGCGAGGCTGACCCGAGCGTGCTCCTGCTGCGTCAGGGTGGCGGATTCCGTCGTGAGCTGCGCGTCGGCACCCAGCTCGCCGCCATCGTCGGCGCGTGCGACGGAGAACTGAGCCTCGATGCGATAGTCGTTGCCGTCGCCCAACTGCTCGACCTCGACCTCGATGAACTGCGGCTCGCAACCGTGACCGAGGTGCGCGAGCTGCTGGTCGATGGGTTCTTGCTCGTCGGCTCGGGGGGCTAACCCCCTGGCGTTGGCTCGCGACCGGGGCGAAGCTGAGTGCATGACAACCACGACCTCTGCCCCCACACTCGTTCGCCCCCGCGAGGGTCGCATCGTTGCTGGCGTGTGTGCCGGACTCGCCCGCCGCTTCGGCTGGAACGTCACCGTCCTGCGCGTGATCGCGCTCGTGTCGTTCGTGCTGCCGGGGTCACAGCTGCTGATCTACGCCATCTGCTGGGCTGTGATCCCGAACGAACCGGCAGCCTGACTCCCGGGCAAACACGGAGCCGCAGCCCAGGAGTCGTCCAGATCACCGACCTACCTTTAGGGGCAGGAGGTGGAGAGATGGGCGTTCTGGCGAGGCTGTTCGGTGCCGAGCACGACAACGACAGCGGCAGCGACCCGGTGCTGCGGCGCTACCGTCACCTGCTCGACACCGCTCCGATCGAGTCGATCGAGCAAGCGCACGCCGAGGCGTTCGGCGTACTCCAGGATCCCGAGCGCGCCGCGATCTACGAAGAACTGAGTCGCGGCTCGGGAACGGGAGAGCGCCCGCTGTCGAGCGAACCGGCGACCCTTGCGCGCTCGGCGTCACGCGCAGAGCGGCGGGTGCCGGGAACGATGGAAAGTACCCTGCGTGCCGCAGACGACCGCGGTGGGTTCGCTGGCGCCCTCGTTGATCCGATCGTGGGCCATGTGGCGAACTCGCCACTGGTCAGTGCGTTTCTGCCCTGGAACGGCTGACCTCCACCGCCTGCTACGGCCGCAGCAGCGCCTTGATGGCGCGCCGCTGGTCCATCGCGGCGTACCCCTCTGCCGCCTCGTCGAGGGGCAGCTCGAGGTCGAAGACCAGGCCGGGGTTGATCGCGCCGCTGAGCACATCGGGCAGCAACTCGGGGATGTAGTGCCGAGCCGGCGCCATGCCGCCACCGACGGTGATGTTGCGACCGAACAGCACCTGGATCGGCAGCCGGGATCCACCGGTAGGCACCCCGACGTAGCCGACCCTGCCGCCGCCATGCACCGACCCGATGGCCTGATCCATCGACTCCTCGGTGCCGACGCACTCGAGGGCGGAATCCGCTAGCTCGCCACCGAGCAGTTCTGTGATTGCGGCGATGCCGGCTTCTCCGCGCTCGGCGACAACATCGGTTGCTCCGAATGTGCGCGCGAGTTGGGCGCGGTCATCGTGACGGCTCATCGCGATGATCCGCTCGGCCCCGAGCCGGGATGCCGCGAGCACGCCGCAGAGTCCGACGGCACCGTCGCCGACCACGACCACGACGCTGCCCGGCCCCACGCCGGCCGAGACGGCAGCATGGTGTCCGGTTGACATCACGTCGGCCAGCGAGAGAAGTCCGGGCACCAGAGCGCCATCGAAGGGGGCAGGCACGACGATCAACGAGCCGTCGGCTAACGGGATGCGCGCCAGTTCGCCCTGTGCTCCGACCGTCGGCAGCCCTGCCGCATCTCTCGAGCTGAAGAAGGCCAGGTGATCGCACACGGACTGAAAGCCCGCGCGGCACGACTGGCACGTGTTGTCGCTGAAGGTGAACGGTGAGATGACGAAGTCACCGGGGGCGACGGTGGTGACGGCGGCGCCGACCGCCTCGACGACCCCGACCAGCTCGTGTCCCATGGCCGTCGCGTGCGTGATTTTGCTCACACCGCGGTATGGCCAGAGGTCGGAGCCGCAGACGCAGGCAGCCGTGACGCGCACGATGGCATCCGTCGGCGCCAGAATCACCGGGTCGGGCGTCTCGTCAAGGCGGATGTCACCGGGGGCATAGAGAAAGGTTGCCTTCATACTTTTCAGCCTAAGCGTCTACGGTGCGAGTCACCGGCTCCCGTAGCGCACGTGCCATCGGCCAGCGACCGGCAATCAGAATCGCGATCCCGACGCACACTGCGCCCACGATCGCGAGCTTCAAATCGAGGAAGTACTGGATGATCAGCACGTTCGGCACGATGGTGAGCGCCGCAGCTACGGCCACCGCCCACGGCGGAGGCGTCGGCCCGATCTCGCGCGGTCGTTCCCACCGCCCGACCAGCAGTGAGAGGGCAAACAGCAGGGCCATCACCAGCACATAGACCGGGATCCGTGACCACCACCACGCGGTGGAGCCGGGCTCCGGGCTTGCTCCCGGGATCAGCAGCGCTGCCCCCGCCAGAGTGATGATGATCGGCAGGTGCCAGAGGTAGATCGTCATCAGGCGGCTTCCGACCAGGAAGACGGCGGTGCGTGCCGGTCGGGTGCGCATCAGCCGCGAGAGCGCGGGGCGCAGCAGCCGCAACACGCAGGCCTGCGAGAGGCCGAGCGCAATGAGTGGCACGGTCGGAGGGTTCAAGTTGGTCAGCATGTCGGGGGAGTACGGACCCCAGATCGTCAGTGGGAACAGCGTTACCCAGCTGGTGAGGGCGATCAGCACGAGTTGCCACCAGGAACGGCGGTCGAACCAGCCGTCGGCGTACCAGAACCCGAACTGTTGAATCAGCACCCAGACGAAGAACAGGTTGAGCAGGCCAAGCGAGGCGAACCCGGTGCTGTAGCGCGCGACATCCACGGCAATCGCTCCGAGCAGCAGAACCAGCAGGGTGAGCTTCGGTGCCCGCAGATGCCAGTACACAGCGAACGGAACGACGGCTTGGCACAGTCCGTACGCCGCAACGAACCACAGCGGCGATCCGGCGCCGAGTACGACGGTGCCGAGCAGTTGCGGATTGATGCCGATCAAGGTCGCAACCCCGACCACCACCACGTAGAACACGAACAGCGGGAACTCGGGCTGGGCAAGCCGCAGGATGCGCGTCTTCACGTAGTCGCTGGCGTTGCCCCCTCGCCGACCGAGGCTGCGCCAGGCGGTCAAACTGGCGAAGCCGCCCACCACGAAGAACA
>JBDUBG010000449.1:0-5622 GCA_040004215.1 Pseudolysinimonas sp.
CGCGGTTTTGTTGAGCAGGCTCCGGCCGCCCTGGCTCTCGTCTCGTCTGCCTGGTATCTCAAGGTGCGAGGTCGTCGCTGCGAGAGTCACGATCCGAGCGCACTGGGCGACACGCTGTGGGCGACGATCACGACCGTCGCGGCAGTGATAGTCGGCATTGCCGGAACCATGTTTGTCTGGGGCATTGCCGGGATCTTCGAGGCGGTCAACGCCGGCTAGCGAAACCAGCGGCGCAGCCGCCAGCTAGCGTTGCCATGATGTTGACAGCACCCGACGCCCGTGTTGCCGTGGCTACGCACCCGGTTCGCACGGTGCTGCTGTTGGTCGCCGCGTTCGCAACCGGCATCGGGGTCGCCCTGCAGTCCCGCGTCAACGGCGAGCTTGGCCAGCGGCTGGGCGACGGGTTCGTGACGGCGGTGATCTCGTTCGGATCCGGATTGATCATTTTGTCCATTGCCTTCCTGTTCTGGCGCCCGGGGCGCGACGGCATGCGACGGGTCGCCGATGCGGTGCGCACCCGCAGCATCCCGTGGTGGTATCTCGTCGGTGGGGCGGGTGGAGCTTTTTTCGTCATCAGTCAGTCGACCGTGGTCGGACTGGTTGGTGTTGCGCTGTTCACGGTGGGAGTAGTGGCCGGGCAGATCGTCAGTTCGCTGCTGATCGATCGGCGCGGTCTGGGCAGCATGGCGGCCAAGCCGGTCACCGCGCAGCGGCTCGTCGGGGCGATCGTCGCCCTGCTGGCCGTTGTGCTTGCCGCGTCGTCAGAACTGCGCGGCGACCTGCCGTTCTGGGTGTTGCTGATCCCGTTCATGGCGGGGCTCGGGGTCGGGTGGCAGCTGGCTGTCAACGGGCAGGTGCGGGCGATCGCGCGGTCTGCACTCACGGCGACTTTCGGCAATTTTCTGGTGGGCACGGTCTTGCTGGTGGTCGCCGCCGTGATCCACACCGCCATCGTCGGCTGGCCAACTCACTTTCCGCCGACGCCGTGGCTGTATCTGGGCGGTGTGATCGGCACCGCGTTCATTGCCGCACAGGTTCTGATTGTGCGGAGCCTGGGCGTGCTGCTGATGGGGCTCGCACTGCTCTCTGGGCAGCTGGTCACCGCGGTGGTCATCGATCTGCTGGCTCCGGTGCCGGGGCACCCGCTCGCGCCGTTCACGATCGTCGGGGCGCTGCTCACGCTGGTCGCGGTGGCGATCGCGGCGACTCCGCGCCGGGTCAGCGCGACAGCGTCGTCAGGTAGTCCTTCGCCTTGATGGGCTTGCGGCGCCCGCTCTTGGATGAGGGTCGCGTGCCGACATAGAGCCAGCCGAGCAGTTGTTCTTTCGGCGTCAGTTCGTGCGCGAGCGCGACGGCCGCAGAGCGTGCCTGCAGGCCGGTGCGCCACATCACGCCCCAGCCCGCCTCGTCGAGCACCAGGCTGAGTGCGTGGGCGACGCCGGATGCCACGGCCTCCTGCTCCCACTCCGGCACCTTGTGGCTCGACCGGGGCGAGAACACGACCGCCAGCAGCAGGGGAGCGCGCAGCGGCTTGGCGGCCAGCTTGTCGGCGGCGGAGCCCTCGACACCGGAGGCAGCGGCGATCGCGCGACCCACCCGGGTGCGCGCCGCGCCGCGCAGCGCGATGATGCGCCACGGATGCAGCGACCCGTGATCAGCGACCGAGCCAGCCGCCTCGATCAGCGGCAGCAATTCGCGCTGGGTGGGTGCCGTCGACCCGACCGAGGAGTACGAGCGCCGGTGGCGCAGCGCCTCGGCGACGGAACTCTTGGCGACCGGAGCCTTGGCGTGACTCACTGGGCGTCTTGCTTCGCCTGGAAGCCGAGCGACAGCGAGTTCATGCAGTAGCGCAGTCCGGTTGGTGTTCCGAATCCGTCGTCGAAGACGTGACCCAGGTGCGAGCCGCAGGCGGCGCAGCGCACCTCGGTGCGCACCACACCGAGCGAGGTGTCTTCGATCAGTTCAACGGCATCCGGGTTCACCGAGTCATAGAAGCTGGGCCAGCCGCATCCCGAGTCGAACTTCGTGCCGCTCTTGAAGAGTTCCGCGTTGCAGGCGGCGCAGGTGTAGAGACCGGCGCGGCTCTCGTCGAGCAGCTCGCCGGTCCAGGCGCGCTCGGTCGCGGCCTCACGCAACACGGCGTAGCGCTCCTGGCCGAGTTCTGCGCGCCACTCGGCGTCGCTCTTCTCGATCGTGTGCGTCGGCGTGTGAGTGGCAGGGGTCGTGGGGGTGGTGTCGGCGGGCTGGCTCATGCGTCCATTCAAGCCGACCCACGCGCTGACCGCTCCCGAGGCGTCAGGATGGGACTGTGAGCGCAACCTTAGACTGGTACGAGCGCGCCGCCGCCGAGCTCGCTGATACCTCAGAGCTGCAGGAGGCATGGGCGCGCATTGTCGCGGCCGACGGTGAACTGATCGAACTGATCGACAGGCTGCCGCGCGAGCACCGACAGCCGTCACTCGTGTTCTCGGTGGCGAGCTGGTGCGGGGCGCCCGCCGTGGCGGATCAGAGCTGGCGCAACTGGATGGTGGCGCACTGGACCGCGATTGAGGATGCCGCTCGCACCCGCCGCACTCAGACGAACGAGGTCGGCCGCTGCATCCCGTTGCTCATCGGGCTCGACCGGATTCCCGGCCCGATCGCGCTGCTCGAACTCGGCGCCGCCGCCGGGCTCTGTCTCGCCATCGATCGCTACTCGTATCGTTTCGACGGCGAACCGGTGCTGAGGCCGACTTTCGGAGCCGGCCTCCCTGTGCTGAGCACGATGACCACCGGCGTCGGCACCGCACCCACCAGGATGCCCACCATCGTCTGGCGCCGCGCCGTCGACCTGGCGCCGCTCGACGTCACAGCCCCCGATGATGTGCGCTGGCTCGAGGCTCTGCTCCCGCCGGATCGCCCAGAGCGTCGCGCCAGGCTCACCGCCGCGCTGGCGACGGTGAGCGACGGCCCGCCCCCCGTGGTTGCGGGCGACGCGCTCGCGGTGCTCCCAGCGCTCGCGGCCGCTGCACGGACTGAGGCACCAGACGCGACACTCGTGATCGCTGCCCTCGGCACGCTCGTCTACCTGCCGTATGGCGAGCGGGATGCGGTAGTGGATGCCGCATCCGAACTCGGAGCGCGCCTGCTCACCTTCGAGGGGGCTGGCGTTCTGCCCGGGGTGGCTGAGCGGTTGCGCGGGCTGAGCACGCCGCATCCCACCCCCTTCGTGCTCGCATTGGACGGGGAACCCCTCGCCTACGCCGGGCCGTACGGCGATCGGGTCTCATGGTTGTCATCGCCGCGTGCCGCGAGGCAACCTGAACTCTCAGGATCAGCCACCTAGGCTCGACGAGATGTCGGCCGGATGCCCGGGTCGACAGGCGTATCGACACGATATTTCGACACGAAGTATCGACATGACGTATCGACACAAGTATCGACACGATGGACCGAAGCGGAGGTGCGCGAATGGCAGGCTCAACCCGCGCGGGAGCCCCCCTCGATCCGCCATCGACCACCCTCGGTGACGCTGACCTTCGGCTACTCGATTTCGAGCGCGCCTGGTCGTCGCGGGTAGGCGCCAAGGAGGCAGCGATTCTTGCGGAATTCGCGGTTCCGGCCGCCCGCTACTATCAAATGCTGTACGTGTTGATTGATTCGCCTGCCGCATTGCGGCACGATCCTCTGCTCGTTCGTCGGTTGCAGCGTCTGCGTGACGCTCGCACTCGAACCCGTGCCGCTCGAACCTTCCGCACCGACACCCAGGACCTCACCAACTAGATGGCCAGTTTTCCTCCTGATGAGTTCGACGAGATCCCAACCGATCTCGCCCGTGTTGGCGCGCACCGCGCCCCACCCAAACGTGGCCTGGGTTGGGCTCGCTTCGGATGGGCGGCGCTGGCCACCGCTGTTCTGGTGATTGCTGGCCTTTTCGGTCTGTCACTGCTGAATCCCGAGTTCAAACTCGACCTTCCATTCGGCGGAAACACCCCCTCGGCACAACCGTCGATCAGCGCGACGCCCGCTGCTGCGGCAGTGACCGACCCGACCAAGGTCGACCCGGCGCTCGGCTTGTCGATCTCGGTGCTCAACGGCTCGAAGAAAGACGGACAGCAAGACAAGGCCGGCGATGCCATCAAGGCGGCAGGTTGGCCAGACCCGGCCCGCGCCGTCTCGACGACCCGCGCCGAGAAGACCACCGTTGTCTACTACAGCTCGTCGGCGTTCGAGGGGATCGCACGCGGCATGGTCGTGCTGCTCGGGGTCGGCACCATCCAACTCTCGGATGCCTTCCCGGGCGCACCCGTGACCATCGTCCTCGGCGACGACTACATTCCCGCGGCTGGCTGAGCTGTCCCGTCAGCGCGCCGTTCTGGGCGTGGGCAGCCTCGCCCAGTAGTCTCGCGGGCAGACGGCCCGTTGGGCGGGGCGGTATCTCGTCTTGGTCGCGGACGCGGCATCCGGTGTGCGCTCGACGGATGCCGCCCGCGGCCCCCATCTCGGCTCACCAGCGCTCGGCGTTCTGCCAGGGTGGGGCGCGGACGCTGGCGCGCTTGCACTCGCGCATGCCGAGTGCCAGAATAATCTCTGGCACTCGCACGTTGTGAGTGCTAAGAGCGTGCGGTTCGGCCATCCGGTCGTCACCGGCGTTCACTTGCTTGGTTCCACGTCCGGGAGGGACGACACACACTTATGGCAAAGATCATCGCATTCGACGAAGAGGCCCGACGCGGCCTCGAGCGCGGCCTCAACATCCTGGCTGACGCCGTTCGCGTCACCCTCGGCCCGCGCGGCCGCAACGTCGTGCTGGAGAAGAAGTGGGGCGCCCCCACGATCACCAACGATGGCGTTTCCATCGCCAAGGAGATCGAACTCGACGACCCGTACGAAAAGATCGGTGCTGAGCTCGTCAAGGAGGTCGCGAAGAAGACCGACGACGTCGCTGGCGACGGCACCACCACCGCTACCGTTCTCGCTCAGGCCCTGGTTCGCGAAGGACTGCGCAACGTCGCAGCCGGCGCAGACCCGATCAGCCTCAAGCGCGGCATCGAGAAGGCGACTGCTGCAGTCATCGCCGAGCTCATCGCCAACGCCAAAGAGGTCGAGACCAAGGAAGAGATCGCGGCCACGGCCTCCATCTCGGCCGGTGACTCCGAGATCGGCGCACTCATCGCCGAGGCCATCGACAAGGTCGGCAAGGAGGGCGTCGTCACCGTTGAGGAGTCGAACACCTTCGGCACCACGCTCGAGCTCACCGAGGGCATGCGCTTCGACAAGGGCTTCCTGTCGCAGTACTTCGTGACCGACCCGGAGCGTCAGGAAGCGGTCTTCGAAGACCCGTACATCCTGATCGTCAACTCGAAGATCTCGAACATCAAAGACCTGCTGCCCGTCGTCGACAAGGTGATCCAGAGTGGCAAGCAGCTGCTCATCATCGCGGAAGACGTGGATGGCGAGGCTCTCGCGACGCTGGTCGTCAACAAGATCCGTGGCATCTTCAAGTCGGTGGCCGTCAAGGCTCCCGGCTTCGGAGACCGTCGTAAGGCTCAGCTGCAAGACATCGCGATCCTCACCGGCGGCCAGGTCATCAGCGAGGAGGTCGGTCTCAAGCTCGAGAACGCGACCCTCGACCTGCTCGGC
>JBDUBG010000282.1:0-5621 GCA_040004215.1 Pseudolysinimonas sp.
GAATCGGCCGACGGATCAGAGTCGCCGCCCTCTTCGAGCACCGCGGGCCGATCGCTCGGCAGATCGGCATCGTTTGCGACCGTCGAGGCGACGGAGCGGGTGAAGACCGAGGTGCCCCAGGCGATGTCGTGACCGATGGCATCCGCGTCGACCTCGACGGTGGTGCCTGCACGGTCGCCGCTCTGCCAGTCGCGCACGCGTAGCTTGCCCGAGACCACGACCCGCTGACCCTTGTTCACCGAGCCCACCACATTGATGGCCAGTTGCCGAAACGCCGTGACGGTGTACCAGTTGGTCTCACCGTCGATCCATTTCTGGGCGCCGCGGTCGTAGCGACGCTGAGTGGAGGCGAGGCGGAAGCTCGTGATGGGCAACCCCTCTGCGGTCACGAGGTGACGCGGGGTAGTGGCGACGAGGCCGGTGAGGGTGATGGTGTCGGTCATGGAGTTCTCCTGTGAAGTCGAGAATGGATGACCTCAGGGTGCGATCTCGAACGAGCCGACGTGGAGGAACGCTGCCGAACGGTGCACGGGCGCCACAGGTCGCACCTGTGGACGAAGGGCTAGCCCAGAATCGAAATGTCGATCTCCGCGAGTCGCGCCGGATCCGCGAGGGCATCGATGGCCACGATCAACCCCGCGCGCACGGTGAACGCAGCTACCGACACCAGCCTGCCGTCGACGATCACGACGGCGCCCGGCGTCCCATTCACCAGTGCCGGCTGCGGCAGAGGCGAACCGGGACCGAAGATGACGGCCTGTCCGGCGACATTCGAGGCGCCCGAGATCGCCACATTGCGCCGGCGATCGGTGCCAGCGTCGATGCGGAACACGATGTCCGGATGCAATACGGCAACCAGCGCCGCCATGTCGCCACCTCGCGCGGCCGCGAAGAACGCATCGACCACCTGGCGCTGCCGTCGCCGCTGCTCCCCCACTGACGCGGCCGGCTCACGCCCCTGCACCCGCCGCCGTGCCCGGGTCGCCAGCTGCCGGGCCGACGATGGAGTGCGGTCGAGCATCCGGGCAATCTCGTCGAACGGCACCGCGAACATGTCGTGCATCACGAACGCGACGCGCTCGTCGGGCCCGAGGGTGTCGAGCACCACGAGCATCGCAGCGCCGATCGAATCGGCGAGCACAGCCTGCCGCTCCGGGTCGTGGCGAGGATCGCGTGACCCGTCACCGAGCTCCTCGCGCGAGATGACTGGATCACCCACGTGCGGCGACAGCGCACGCGGGCCGACAACCTCGAGGGGCACCTCGGCCCGCTGCCGTCGGGAGCGCAGCAGGTTGAGGCAGACTCGCGTCACCACGGTGGTCAGCCAGGCATTCAGGTTCTCGAGCGTGCTCGCATCCGTCCGGTCCAGGCGCAGCCAGGCCTCCTGCACTGCGTCGTCTGCGTCGGTCGACGAGCCGAGCATCCGGATCGCCATCGCCCGCAACCGCGGCCGCTCCGCCTCAAAGCGGTGAGTGAGCTGATTGTCCATGACTGTCACATTCTGCGTCGTTCGCGGGTCGCATTGATATGACCCGCAGAATCCGCGGGATGTGACACAAAGGAGAACTCTCATGACCACTGTGCTCGTCACCGGCGGTACCGGTACCCTCGGACGCCTCGTTGTCCCCCGTCTGCTCGCGGCCGGATGCCGCGTCAAAATCCTGTCGCGCACCGCACAGCCCGAGCGCGCCGACGTCGAGTTCGTGCGAGGTGACCTGGAGTCCGGCGCAGGAGTGGGGGCAGCCCTCGCTGGCGTCGACACCGTGTTGCACCTCGCCGGCAGCCAGAAGAACGATGGTCTCAAGACCCGCACGCTGGTTGACGCGGCGACGCAGGCCGGCGTGGGCCACCTGGTCTTCATCTCGGTGGTTGGTGCCGATCGTGTGCCGGTGACGAGCGCGATCGATCGGGCGCAGTTCGGCTATTTCGGCGAGAAGCGCACGGCCGAACTCGCGGTCATGGGCTCACGCATCCCGTGGAGCATGCTGCGCGCCACGCAGTTCCACGAACTCGGTCTGCTGACCCTGCAGCTGCTCAGCAAGGGGCCGATCGCATTCGTGTTCGGGGGCATCCGGTTCCAGCCGATCGCCGCCGCCGAGGTTGCCGAGCGGATGGCAGAGCTCACGCTCGGTCGACCCGCTGGCCTCGTTCCCGACCTGGGTGGCCCGCAGGTGCTCGAGATGGGCGCGCTCATGCGGAGCTACCTGGCAGCAGCCGGCCGACGCCGCCCGGTGCTTGCCATCCCCGTTGCCGGCGGAGCGGGCCGCGCAATGAAAGCGGGAGCCAACCTCGACGAGAGTCGCGCTATCGGACGCCAGACGTGGGCCGAGTTCCTGGCTGAGCACGCCTTCGATGTGACGTCGGCCCCAGCGGCGAGGTAGCTTGCGAGGGTGAACCGCGTCCGTACGATCCGCATCGGCGAGCGCGAGGTGCGCCTGCAGGAGCACGCACTGACCATCGGGGGCATCCCCGTGATCTGGACGCTTGACGCGGCCCTCTTCGAAGACGGCACGCGAGTGCCCAATGAGTTGCTGACGGCAGCTGGCATCCGCCATCGACCGGAATCGCCAGAAGACGACTAGAGGCTCGGATGCCGGGCACGACGCTCGTGCCGGAAAGCCGCCCCGGCATCCGATCGCTTCATCGTGACTACCCGTACGCAGCGACGGGCGCCGCCAGCCCACGAGGTGGAGAGGCAACGCCCGTCACGCTTGTTGAGGACGCGAAACGTCAGTGTTCGCGGAACTCCGGCCAGTTCGACCCGGGCGGCATGCTCGCGTGCATGGCGCTCTTGGCGACCTCGAGCGTGGGGTACACGCCTCGCGGCTCCTGATCTGCCAGCAGACGCACGCTGTAGCCGTCGTCGGTATGGAGGATGGTGCCGGCGGCCCCCGAGTCGCCAAAGGCGACCCAGCGTTGGCCAGTGGTGGTGTCCATCGAGGGGATGGAATCTACTGTCGAGCTCATCGTTGAGCTCCTTCCTTTTCGTTACATCCTCGACGGTACGCGAGTGGGCACGTCCGCGCACCCGGCAAGCGCTCAGGCGCGGGCCATGGCCTGCACCCCAGCGACCAACATGTCGAGCAGCGCCTCGAAGCTGCCGTTGACGTCGTCTGGCATCCCGAAGCCGCCGTGTGCCTCGAGCTCGACGAAGCCATGGATCGACGCACGCGTCGCCCGCACCGCATCCACGGTGCGCGCGTCTGGCAACCCGAATCCGCGCAGCACAGAGCCGACTACCCCGACCAGATCGGCGGCGGTCTGCGCCAGCGCGAGGGACGCCGCGCCATCCACATCGGGGGCGATCTGGGTGGCCGCATAGAGCCCAGGATGCTCGCCAGCGAAGGCGCGAATCTCGCGACCCAGCGCCCGCAGCGCGTCGTCGCCCGCGCGCCCAACGGTGGCGGCGGAACTCCGCCGCAGCAACTCGCTCAGCCCGACCAGCGCCACCGAGCGGCGCAGGTCGGCGAGGGAGCCGACGTGCTTGTAGAGGCTGGGCACCGCGACGCCGGCGCGCGCTGCGACCGCCGCCAGGGTGAGGGTAGCGAATCCGTTTGGGGTGGAATCCACCAGTTCGACGGCAAGGTCGGTGACGGCGTCGCGGCTGAGACCTGCCCTAGGCACGGGGCGCCTGACACGTTGCGGCGACGGTCACACGCCATTCCCGTCCGGAGCGCAATCCCCCGACGAAGTCCAGCACCCTCGGGGTGACAATCTCGGGTCGAGCCGCGTGCGGGTAGTGCGCGACGTCGTCGACCAGCACGGTCTCCCCACCCAGGGCGCGTGCGGCGAAGGCCAGTTCGGCGGCGGGGTCACGGTAGTCGGGGTCACGGGAGCCCATGATGGTGAGTGACGGCGCCGTCACCTCAGGCAGTCGCGTCTCGACGCCGCGGTGGTCGAGCTGGATGGCAAGTTCGCGAAACGATCGCAGGCGCCCAGGTTCGCGCATCGAGGTCGCAATCGCGGCGGCGTGCTCCCCCAGCCAGGCTGCTGCGGTTCCGCGATTGAGCGTCTTCCGGTAGTAGTTCGCCCACATGGCCGCGCCCCAGGGGCTGGCGAACATCACGCGAAACAGGATGCGCGCGAGAGCGAGGGCCGCGCGCGACGAGCCTTCGCGCAGGAACGGGCTCAGCAGTACCAGTCCGGCCACGGCATCCGGTCGATCGGCGTCGGCAAGCAGCGCTGCCGAGCCAGCCATCGAGGTGCCCATGACAACGGCCGGTCCGCCGAGCTCGGCGATGAGGGCCAGGATGTCGTCGGCGGCCACCTGGTCACCGAACCGGCGAAAGCTGGTGTCTGAGTCGCCGTGACCCCCGAGATCCATGACGGCCACGCGAAACCCGGCCTCGACAAGAGGGCCGGTCAACTCGCGGTAACTGTCTCGCAAGTCGCCCATGCCGGGCACGGCGACGATGAGTGGGCCAGCACCCATCACGGAGTATGCGAGGCGGCCGTCTGGCCTCGTGAGGTAACGGAGTTCGGATGTGATGCTCGTCGTCATAGCCAAAACGCTAACACCATTAGCCACAAGTGACAACCCCCGCGGACCTAGGCTGAACTCATGCCTGCCGGACACGTCCCCTTTGTCGCCGCTGATGACCGTTACGACGGCAAAATGCCGTATCCCCGAGTGGGGCGCAGCGGGCTCAAGATTCCCGAGATCTCGCTCGGCCTGTGGAACAACTTCGGCTCTGACCGGCCGCTCGATACTCAGCGAGCGATCCTGCGCCGCGCGTTCGACCTGGGCGTCACCCACTTCGACCTGGCCAACAACTACGGGCCGGTGAATGGCGCGGCCGAGCGCAACTTCGGGCTGATCTTTCACGACGACTTCGTGCCGTACCGCGATGAGCTCATCATTTCGACCAAGGCCGGCTACGACATGTGGCCCGGCCCCTACGGCGAATGGGGATCGCGCAAATACCTGCTGAGCTCGCTCGACCAGTCGCTCGCACGGATGGGGCTGGATTACGTCGACATCTTCTATTCGCATCGCCCAGATCCCGAAACGCCGATCGAAGAGACGATGGGCGCGCTGGCGACCGCAGTGCGGTCAGGGCGTGCGCTGTATGCGGGAATCTCGAATTACGACCCGGAGCAGACCAGGGCGGCCCATGCCGCGCTGCAGGCGGAGGGCATCCCGCTGCTGATCCACCAGCCGCGCTACAACATGTTCGACCGCCACATCGAACGCGGGCTGTTCCCGGTGCTCGACGAGATCGGTGCCGGCTCGATCGTGTTCTCGCCGCTTGCCCAGGGCATGCTGACCGACCGCTATCTGAACGGCATCCCGGATGACTCCCGCGCCGCAACCGGCCGCTGGATCACCGAGAAGAACATCAGCGCGAGCTACCTCGAGCGGGTCAAGAGCCTCGACGCGATTGCCAAGGAGCGCGGGCAGACCCTGGCGCAGCTCGCCCTGACCTGGGTGCTGCGGCATCCGCAGGTGACCAGCGCGCTGATCGGCGCCTCGAGCGTCGCCCAACTCGAGAGCAGCCTGGGCGCCGCGAAAGCCGCTCCCCTGACCGACGCCGAACTCGCCGCCATCGAGCCGTTCGCGGTGCACGGCACCGAGCGCGGCTGACCCGGTCGCGGGCTCGCGTGGGGTACCTCTTCGCTCT
>JBDUBG010000073.1:0-5581 GCA_040004215.1 Pseudolysinimonas sp.
CGTTCGGCTCATCCGCTCGCCTGGCCACCGCATACGGCGTCTCGGTCACGGGCGCGCTCGTGGTCGACACACTGCTGCTGCTGCTCGTCGCGCGCCCGTTGTGGAACTGGCCCGCGTGGAAAATTATCATTGCTGCCGTTTTCTTCGGGGGCCTGGAGCTCACGTTTCTCGCCGGCAACCTCTCCAAAATCGTCAATGGCGGGTGGGTGCCGCTGCTGATCGCGGCAGCCGTCATCCTGGTCATGACGACCTGGCACAAAGGCCGTCAGCTGGTTCAGAACGACCGGAGCAGCACAGAAGGTTCTCTCGCCGCGTTCGTCGAAAAGGTTCGCAAGGAAGGATTGCCGCGGGTGCCCGGGATCGCGATCTTCCCTCACCCGAACAAAGACAGCACCCCACGTGCCTTGGCAGCAAACGTCAAGTACAACCATGTTTTGCATGAGCACGTGATCATCGTCTCGGTGGCGACCCAGCGGGTGCCCCATGTCGCAACTCGTGACGCGTTCAGCTACGACGATCTTCGCTATGCCGACGACGGCATCGAGCATCTGACCGTTCGCTTCGGCTTCTCTGACAAACCGGACATTCCGAAAGCTCTTCGCGATGCCTGCCGCGCCGGAGTCTTGAGCCTCAGGGCGAAAGACCTGAACCACGCCTCATACTTCGTCTCGCGTGGCGAAATCCGGATGAGTCGGAAGCGCGGATTGGTCGCGTGGCGCAAGTCGCTGTTCCTCGCCCTTGCCCACAATGCCGCCGACCCCGCCGGCCGTTTCGGGTTGCCCCCACTGCGAACCGTCACCCTGGGAAACGACGTCGAGATCTGACCGATCATGGCCCAGGCATCCGGCGATGAGAAACCACGCCTTGTCAATCCACCGGAGAACAGTTGCCGCCTGAGCGGCGTGCCATCAGCTGTCGCGTCACACCGCGGCAAAGCACCGAAGTTCGATTTTGGCGCGCGTCACACAACAACATGCCACTCAACTAATGGCTCACGACCGGCCGAGCTGCGCTTGTGTCGGCCGAAGAATCGGAGACCCCCAGCGGAAAGTGACACGCCGCGAGATGCCGGGGGCCGGCCCACGGCTCGAGTTGCGGTGCCTCGACGGCGCACCGATCTTGGGCGAGCGGGCACCTGGTGCGGAACCGGCAGCCGCTCGGAGGATTGCTGGGCGAGGGCAACTCCCCGTGCATTCGCAGCGTCGTGGCGCTCGTGCGACCGGGAACGGCGTCGAGGAGGATCTGAGTGTATGGATGGTTCGGTGCCCGGAACACTTCGTCACTCTCGCCGATCTCGCAGAACTTGCCGAGGTACATCACTGCGACGCGATCGCTGATGTGGCGAACGACCGAAAGGTCGTGCGAGACGAAAATGAGGCTCAGATTGAGCTCGGACTTGATCTTCTCAAGCAAGTTGATGATCTGCGCCTGGACGGAGACATCCAGCGCAGAAACCGGCTCGTCACACACGAGCAACCGAGGGCTGAGTGCAATGGCGCGGGCAATCGCGACGCGCTGCGCCTGACCGCCGCTGAGCTCACGCGGATAGCGCGAGCGATACACCGCCGGGTCGAGTCCGACGAGATCGAGGAGCTCCCCCACCCGCGCCGCTCGCTGCCGGCGCGACAGGCTCGTCTCGAGCCGTAACGGCTCGTCGAGCGATTGCTCGACCGACCAACGCGAGTCCAGCGATGACATCGCATCCTGGAAGATCATCTGCGTGCTGCTCCGCGCCGTCCGCAGCCGTGTGCCGCGGAGCCGTGCGAGATCCACACCGTCGAGCAGCACCTTGCCGCTGTTCGCCCGAGTGACCCCGAGAATCGTACGCACCAGGGTGGACTTGCCGCTGCCTGTCTCGCCGACGATCCCGAGCGTCTCACCTCTCGCCAAGTCGAAGGAGACGTCTGACACCGCCTGCACCCGTTCACGTGATGCACCCCGGAAGGTTTTCACGAGGTGCTCGACGCGCAGCAGCGGCCCGCTGTCAGTCGCGACCATCGGTGACTCCCTTCTCCAACGGATGCCAGCAGCAATAGTGGTGATTCCCCAGGCTCTCGATCGGCGGCTGCTCGGCACGGCAGATGTCCGTCGCGAATGCGCACCGCGCCGCGAATGCGCAGCCCTGGGGGAGGTGCCGCAGGTCCGGGGGACGACCCTCGATGACCGTCAGGGGTGAGTGCGCAGCCACATCGGGCTGAGGTACCGCGCTCATCAGCGCTCGCGTGTACGGCATGTGCGGGCGGTTGATGACAGCCTTCACCGGACCGTCCTCGACGATCCGCCCCGCGTACATCACGGCGACACGGTCGGCATGATCCTCGGCGATCCTGATGTCATGGGTGACAAGTACGACGCCGGTGTCGTGCTCGCGCTGCAGGTCGCCGAGCAGCCGGAGGATCTCGGCCTGGGTCGTGACATCGAGGGCGGTCGTCGGCTCGTCGGCAAGCAGCACCCGCGGCCGACAGCTCAGCGCGATGGCGATCACGATCCGCTGCCGCATCCCGCCCGACAGCTGATGGGGGTATTCCGAGTAACGGCGGGTTGCGTTCGGGATCTGGACTTGATCAAGGAGTTCAAGCGTCCTGGCCCGCACCTGCGCTCTGCCCATCCCATGCTCGTGGATGCGGATCGCCTCAGCGATCTGCTTTCCGATTTGCATCGTCGGGTTGAGCGAACGCAGTGGGTTCTGAAAGACCATTCCGATTTGCGTCCCGCGGATTCGCCGCCACTCGTCCTCGGTGAGGTTCGTGACATCGCGGCCGGCAATCCGGATCGAGCCCCCGACGATCTTCCCGCCGGGCGGCAGCAGCCCCATCGCCGCCTTGGCCGTCATGGACTTGCCTGCTCCCGATTCGCCGACGAGCGCCAGCATCTTGCCCGGCTCGACACGCAACGAGACTCCGTTTACGACGCTCGCCTCACCGAGGCGAACCTCGAGATCCTCCAGCTCGAGCGCAGCCGCGACGTCGGTGACGACCGGCGACTCCGTGCTCAGGCTCATCGTTCGTCCCTCGACTGACGCACTGACTCGCCCAGCAGATTCAAGGCAGCGATCGTGATGAGGAGGAATGCGCCGGGTACTAAGACAACCCAGGGTGTGTCTGCGAGCGACTGTTGGCCGCTTGACATCATGTTGCCCCAGCTCGGTGCCGGCGGACGAATGCCGAGACCGAGGAAGCTCAGCGTCGCTTCGATGATCATCGCGGTGCCGCACTGCAGAATTGCGAAGGTGAGCAACGGCGCAGCGATGTTCGGGATGATGTGGCGCCGGACGATTGTCGCCTCACGCACGCCGGCGAGGCGCGCCGCAACGACGAACTCCTCCTTGCGGGTGGAGAGCGTCGAAGCACGTGCGATGCGAGCGGCTGCGGGGATCAGGAACACGGAAACCGCGTAGATCTCGTTCATCAGACTCGCGCCGAGGTAGGCGGCGATGGTCAACGCGAGCACCAACGCCGGGAAGGCGAGTAGCACGTCGAAAACCCAGCCAAGACCGCGTTCAAGCCAGCCACCGCGGTAGCCAGCGATCATGCCGAGCAGGCCGCCGACGGCGAGTCCGATCAGCGCCGCGCCGATGCCGACGATGAACGAGACTCTCCCTCCGTACAGGGCGCGGGAGAGGATGTCGTTGCCGAGCGGGTCGGTGCCGAAAAGGTGCCCGGGCGACAGTGGAGGAAGCCGGCCCTCGAGCAGAGAGCCACCAGACGGAAGTGGCAGCGGCACCACGAGTGGCACCAGGAAGCAGGCGATCACCATCACCAGGAGGACGGCCGCCGCGAGCTGCGTCTGAATTGCACGCCGGCGACGCTTGACACGACGGGCGGGCGGCGGCACCGCGAGAGATCGCGTGTCAGGAGTCAGCGTGGTCATGACGGATCCTCGGGTCGATGATTCCATAGAGCATGTCGACAAGCAGGTTGATGATGACGACGCTGGTCGCAATGAACACGACGGCTCCCAGGACGATCGGGAGATCGCGTGAGCTGATCGCCTCGATGAGCAGCTGGCCGACTCCCGGAACGCCGAAAATGGTTTCGATGACCACCGCGCCCCCGACCAGCAGGCTGGCGTTGAGACCGACCATCGTGATCATGGGGAACATCGAGTTCCGGAGCACATGACGGAACAGAATTGCCGACCGCGACAGCCCCTTAGCGCGGGCCGTCGTGACGTAATCCTGCCGCGTGAGCTGCTCCATCATGTCGGCGCGGAGCAATCGAGAAAAATAGGCGAACGGAGTGGTCGCAAGCGCGAGCGCCGGCAGGATCGCCGTCCGTAGGTTGCCGATCAGATCCTGATCGATCGGAACCCATCCCGAGACGGGCAACGCGTGGAGCGCGACCGCGAAGACGAGGATCAGTACGAGACCGACGAGGAAGCCGGGGGTCGCGAGAAAGAGGAAGCCGATGAAACTGATGGAACGGTCTAAGACACCGCCCGGCTTGCGGACCGCAAGAGTCGCTGCCGGCACCGCGAGCAGAATCGCGATGAGCATCGCGAGTACGACCAGCTCAAGCGTCACCGGCACCCGCTGGATGACCGCGTCCCACACAGCCTGCTGAGTGACCACTGACGAGCCAAGGTCGCCGTGCACCGCGGCGACGAGCCACTCCCAGAAACGCAGAAGGATGGGCCGGTCGAGCCCGAGTTGCTTGCTCAGTGATGCGATCTGATCCGGTGTCGCATTCACGCCGAGGATGGCGACGGCGACATTTCCCGGTAGCGCATTGATGAGGAAGAAGGTGAGCAGGCAGACGCCGAGGACCACACCGACGAGTCGTAAGACCCGGCCCGGCAGGTTTCTCAGGACGTCCACCTACTCACCCTTTCCGCTCGTGCCTCCGACGACTACTTGCCCGAGACCCACGCAGAGTCGAGGTAGAAGAAGTCACACCTGGTATAGACAACCCCGTGGATGCGCTGGTTCTCCAGACGAATCGCCGCGGTATCCGCGAGGAATACCACCGGCATCAGCTCGGCCATCCGCTCGACGACCTTGAGGTAGACCGCCTTGCGGGCTGCATCCCCCTTGACCGCGTTGCCTTGGGTGAGCAGTGCGCTCAATGTCGGATCCTGCAGTCCGGTCGGATTCGGCCCCGTGAAGAACTGCGTGATCAGGCTGTTCGGATCGGGGAGGACCGGAAGCACGAACTGCAGCGCCGAGAAGTTCTTCGAGAAGAAGTCCCCGATCTTCTTGGACGGCTCGACGCCATTGATTTCCATGGTGATGCCGGCGGCAGCAAGCATGGTTTGCACTGCCGTCATCTGCTGGATGAAGTCGGGAGTGTTCGACGTCTCGATACTGAAGCTCAGGCCTCCGAGCTCAGCGACGAGTGACTTCGCTTTGCTGAGGTTGTAGCTCGGGTAGCCCTGCACTGTCGCGCCCGGGTAGGCAAAGGAACCACTGCCGATCATGCTCTGCGTTGGCTTTGCAAAGCCGTAGAAGAGTGCCTTCGAGAGCGCATTCTGATCGATGGCATACGCGACAGCTTGGCGGGCCCGTATGTCATTGAATGGCGCCTTCGCGGTGTTGAAGAAGAAAAGATTCGACGACAGCGGCGGCGACTTCACGAGTGTCAGG
>JBDUBG010000214.1:0-5579 GCA_040004215.1 Pseudolysinimonas sp.
CTCGCAATGGCCGCCCGCACGTGCTCGGGTGCGAACTGGAACGCGTCGGTGAGCGCCACCGCATGCGGCCGCAGCCGCGGCAAGAGCCGGTCGTCGATGTAGTCGGTGATCGACTCTGCGCGTGACGCCGACAGGCGCCCGTTGATCAGGTACCAGGCCAGGTGCTTCTCGATCAAGGTGAAGCCGAACAGGTCGCGCAACCAGGTCAGCACCTTCTTGTTGCCGTCATGGTCGATGGTGGCCAGGCGCTCGCTGAACGCCTCCCACTCGAGCAGCTCTGCGTGCGCGTACGCCGCCTCGATCAGCTCGTTCTGGTTCTCGTTGAAGAGAGCCGCCGCATCGGTGGCCGACAGCGAGCCTGCGTTCTTCAAGCGCCCGGCAATCGCCGCCACCATGGTCTCGACTCGGTCGGTGAGCAGCTGACGCTGTGCCGCCTCGCCCCGCACATTGCCGACCGAGCGCGCAGTCGATCCGAAGTCGGCGATGCGCTGACCCAGCGCACGCAGGCCGGAGCGACTGACGACCTGGCCCGCTTGTGCGCCGGCATACGCGGCCAGAGCAGCGGCATCCGGCTTGGCAAGACGACGGCCGTAGTCGGTGAGCAGGCGCTTCGCGACCAACTGGAGCAGCACGTTGTTGTCGCCCTCGAAGGTCGTGTAGATGTCGAGGTCGGCGTACAACTGCGTGAAACGGTTCTCGGCCAGGTAGCCAGCACCGCCGCACGCCTCGCGAGCCTCCTGGATCGTGTCCAGCGCCGACCAGGTACTGAACGGTTTGAGCGAGGCCGCCAGCGTCTCGAGATCTTGGCGATCTTCGTCGGTATCCTGCTCGCCCGAGAACACCGCGTGGAACTTCTCGAGCAGCTGGTCGTGTGCAAATGACATCGCGTATGTCGTGGCCAGGCGCGGCAACAGCCGGCGCTGGTGGCGCTGGTAGTCGAGCAGCACGACCTCGCCGGTGCCCACGCCGTCGGCGAACTGGCGGCGCTCGGCGGCGTAACGGATCGCGATGGTCAGGGCCAACTTGCTGGCAACGGTCGCCGCCCCATCGAGCGAAACGCGGCCCTGCACGAGGGTGCCGACCATGGTGAAGAAGCGGCGACCTGGGCTGGCGATCGGCGAGCTGTACACGCCGTTCTCGTCGACGTCGCCGTAGCGGTTCAGCAGGTTGGTACGCGGGATCCTGACTCCCGTGAAGTGCAGACGCCCGTTGTCGATGCCGTTCAGACCGCCCTTGAGGCCGTCGTCTTCGCCACCGATTCCCGGCAAGAAGTCTTTGCCGTCGCGGATCGGCACGTAGAACGCGTGCACACCGTGGTTCACGCCGGCGACGATCAGCTGCGCGAACACGACGGCGGCCTGGCCGTCGATGGCGGCGTTGCCGAGGTAATCCTTCCAGGCGGCGCGGAACGGGGTGTCGATCACGAACTCGTCTGCCTCCTTGTCGAAGGTGGCCGTGGTGCCGATGGCCGCGACATCCGAGCCATGCCCGGTCTCGGTCATCGCGAACGCGCCAGGCGTTGCCAGGCTCATGATCGACGGCAAGAACTGCTCGTGCGCGCGCTGGGTTCCGAGATGCATGACTGCGGCGCCGAACAGGCCCCACTGAACCCCCGACTTAATCTGCATCGATGGATCGCCAATGACGAGTTCTTCGAAGCTGGCGATATTGCCGCCGTGGTCCTCTTGGCCGCCGAGCGCGACCGGGAAAGCCCGATGCACAACGCCCTCCTCGACCAGCCGCTTGAGTTGAGCGGAGGCACGAAGCCGGTGGTCGGCCATGCTGAGTCCCGGGATCTGGTGGAACTCATCGCGCTTCAACAACTCGCGTGAGTGCTTGCGGGCGTCGGCCCAGCGAGCGAACAGCACCTCGGCGAGCGCTGCGGAGTCAACGAGCTGGGTATCACCGGGGGCAGTGCCCGCTCCGGAGGTAGTGGCGTGTTCGATGGTGTTGGTCATGATGCACTCCTGAAAGTCGTGCTTCGCACGCTACGCCTGCCGATTGCCCGCGCCAATTTCCTTGCGAAAGGCCACGATCAACCCCCGCTAGCCTGCGGAATCGATTGGTGACACTCTACAAAACCTGAGTACCAGGTGTGTGGAGTTCCTCTGTACGCGCGAGGGTCCGTGCGTACCGCGCAAACGACGTTTCAGAGGTTCGACGCGCTCGCCCCGAAGGTGTCGCACCGCTGCGGACCACCGTTCAGCCCCGCGTTGAACCACTTCTCGCGCTGGGCGCTGGTGCCGTGCGTGAACGACTCCGGGTTGACCTGCCCCTGCGTCGTCTGCTGGATGTGATCGTCACCGACGGCGGCCGCCGCATTCAGGGCATCCGCGATCTCGGCCTGCGTAACCGGTTGCAAGAACGGCACGCCGTTCTCGTCCTTCGTCGTCTGCGCGGCTCCAACCCAGGCGCCGGCAAAGCAGTCGGCCTGCAACTCGAGACGGACGCTGTCTGACGTCGGGCCGGTCTGCTGCAGGGTGAGGTTCTTCATGATCCCGGTGATGTTCTGGATGTGGTGGCCCCACTCGTGCGCAATCACGTAGAGCTGGGCAAGCGGTCCGCCAGTCGCACCGAACTGGCTCTTCAGCTGGTCATAGAACGCCGTGTCGATGTAGATCGTCTGGTCGGTTGGGCAGTAGAACGGGCCGACATCCGTGGTCGCGCCGCCGCATCCGGTATTGGTCGAACCGTCGAAGATCACCAAGGGTTGCGGCGAGGTGTATCCGTCGACCTCACCGCTCCAGTAGGTGTCGAGCGAGGCCGCCGCGGCCTTCATCCGGCAGTCGATGTCGGTGTTCGCTTGCGAACCCGTGGTGCACTGCGTGAGCGGGGTGCCGTCACTCGAGCCCGATGAGGTGCCACCCGCGCCGCCCAGGAGGGGTGTGAGGTCCACCCCAAGCAGCTGGCCGATGAGTACGACCGCGATCAGACCGACGCCACCGACGCCGGCTCCGATCGCTGTGTTGCGCCCTCGCTTGCTGACGCGACCGCCCTTGATATCGGCATCGTCGTTGAAGGTCATGAGAAGACGCTACTGCCGTGGCGCGCGGTCTGCGGCAGCGCCGTTCCACCGGTTCGAACTCGACGACCCGATGATGCCCAGCAGCGCCGAACGGAGCGCAGGCACGTCGGGGATATCCGGGAAGAGTTCCGCCTCGATGCGGCGGGCGCGCGCGAAGACCTCGGCGCCGGCCAGCGTGCGCTCGACCATCCGACGTCGGCGGTCTGCCTGATCCGGATGCCGTTCGACGAATCCTTCGCGCTCGAGTCTGTCGATCGTGCGCGACACGGTCTGCGCCTCGACCCTGGCCAGCGCGGCAAGCGCAACCTGGGTTGCGGGGCCGGCCTCGAGCAGGTGCAACACGATGAGACCGGCGTGACTGAGACCCAGTTCGGTGAGGGCATCCAGCCAGGCGTGCTCGACCATCCGCGACGCTGTCGACAGCAGCCGACCGGTCGGCCAGCCCTCCATCCCGTCGCTCATGTCGTTCACGCTAGTGCTACCGTCGAAGAAGATCAGCCGGCTGACCATTTTTCGGAGGAACCGATGACCGACGCGACCGCAGCCAGTACCGTGCCCGACCGCCGCCGCTGGATCGGGCTGGTGGTCATCAGCATCGCGGTCGCGCTGATCATCGTCGACTCCACGATCGTCAACGTGGCGATCCCGTCGATCGTGCGAGACCTCGACATCACCTCGACGCAGGTGCAGTGGGTGCAAGAGAGCTACACGCTGGTCTTCGCGGCGCTGCTGCTGGTCTGGGGCACCCTGGCCGACCGCTTCGGCAGGCGACGCCTGTTGATGATCGGCATCGTTGTGTTCGCCACCGCCAGCATTGGAGCCGCGCTGGCACCGACCGGCGATCTGCTCATCGGGGCCCGCGTCATCCAGGGCATCGGTGGAGCGATGCTGCTGCCCACCACGCTGTCACTCATCAATGCGACCTTTCGCGGTCGCGAGCGCGGCATTGCGTTCGCCGTGTGGGGCTCGACGATCGGCGGCATGGCGGCGGTCGGCCCCCTGCTCGGCGGCTGGCTCACCACCTACTTCTCGTGGCGCTGGGCGTTCGGCATCAACATCCCGCTCGGCGCGATTCTGATCGTCGGCGCGCTGATCTTTGTGAACGAGTCGAAGTCGCCGCACGCCGGCCAAGTGGATGTCGTGGGGGCCATCATCTCGGTCGTCCTGTTCTCGTCACTCGTCTTCGGCCTCATCGAGGGCCGCACATACGGCTGGTGGGCCAGCGACAACCCACCCTCGTTCTGGAAGCTCGACGTCTCGCCGATCCCCTTCGCGTTCGGTCTCGCGCTGCTGGCTCTGATCGCCTACGTGGCGTGGGGTCTGCACCGCCAACGCGCGGGCAAGAGCACGCTCATCGCGTTCTCACTGTTCCGGATCGCCTCGTTCCGCAACGGCAATATCGCCGCGATGATCGTCGCGCTCGGGGAGTTCGGCATCATCCTCTCGCTTCCACTCTGGCTGCAGAACGTGCTCGGCTACGACGCGCTGCAGACCGGCTTCGTGCTGGTTGCCCTCGCGGTCGGGTCGTTTGCCGCATCCGGATTCGCGGGAGCCTTCAGCGGCCGGATCGCGCCGGTCTGGGTGGTGCGCGCGGGCATCGGACTCGAAATCGTGGGTCTGGTGATCGTCGGATTCATCATCGCAATCGACACCCCGTGGTGGGCGATCGCGATCGGCCTCTTCATCTACGGGATGGGCGTCGGCCTCGCAACGGCTCAGCTGACCGGCGTGGTGCTGGCGGATGTCCCGGTCGAGCAGAGCGGCGCCGCCTCTGGCACGCAGAGCACAGCCCGCCAAGTCGGGTCGGCACTCGGAATCGCCATCCTCGGTACCATCCTGTTCAGCACGCTGGGGTCGCAGTTCGCCGACAAGTTGCCGTCATCGATTCCCGCGGCCGCGCAGACGCAGTTGGTCAATGTCGTCGTCGACAGCGCGGGCGGCGCGATTCCGGGGCTGGTGGCGAAACAGCCGGCCATCGGCAAGCTCGCCGAGCAGGTGTTCAGCGACGCCACCAAGATCTCTGCCTTTTCGGCGGCCGGCTTTCTGACCCTCGGGTTGCTGGCAACGATCTCGCTCGGCAACGGCCGAAAGCCGGAGGACGAGGCGGCCGAAACCGTCGGCGCCCAGTCCGCGGCGCCAGACGCCTAGCTCGCCAGCTGCAGCGCCTCGCCCGTCTCAAGCCAGCTCTTCAGGTTCGAGAGCACGAACATCCAGCCCTCGCCCGAAACGCTGAGCGCCGTCTTCGGCGAGCCATCGAGGCGGTCATGCAGCAGGGTCAGTTTGCAGACACCGCTGCCCACTTCTTCGATCTCGAAGGTGACACGGCTCGCAGGTTCGACAGCCATCTCCGGGTCGTAGAGCGAGCTCCAGCCGTAGACGAGTTTGCGCGGTGGGTCGAAGACCTCGACTGCCGAGTCGCCCCAGCTCGAGCCATCCGGGCCCTCGGAGTGCATGTGTTCGGCCGTGACGGACATTTTTGCCCCATGGAAGTACTGCTGTGTCTGCTCGGGATCGGTGATCGCCTGCCAGATGCGCTCCGGCGTCGCCCGGATGA
>JBDUBG010000415.1:0-5562 GCA_040004215.1 Pseudolysinimonas sp.
GAGCTCGGTTTCGATCCGGAATACAAGGTGACGAACCCGGCGAAGTGGATGGCGACGGCCAACGACACCCTGCAGCTGGTCAACTTCTTCGAGTCGACGAACACCTCATACGAGTCGAACGCCTCGGCGACGAGCAGCGCGAAGAAGTAACGCTCGCTCGACCGCGGCGACGGCGTGGAGTGTCGTCGTGTCGAAGAGGGAGACGGTCGCGTCATCCTGCCCGACCAGCAGGGTGATCTCGGTGCAGCCCAGGATGATCGCCTCGGCGCCGGCGTCCACCAGCCGCTGCATCACCGCGCGATAGACCTCGCGGGATGCCGGGCGGATGTCGCCGAGCACGAGCTCGTCGTAGATGATGCGGTGCACAGCCTCCCTGTCGTCGGGCTGGGGAACGAGCACGTCGAGCCCGAAATTCTCGCGGAGCCGGTCGGCATAGAACGGCTGATCCATCGTGAAGCCGGTGCCGAGCAAGCCGACCCGCGTGATGCCGGCGGCCACCAGCGCCTCACCGGTGGGATCGGCAATGTGCAGGAGCGGCAGCGTGGTGGCTGCCTCGATCACCCATTGGCGCACCTCACCACCAGAATGCGGCCATCTGCGACACCTCGGCGCGCCGCTATGACGTCAGCGCTTTGCGGATGCGCTGGACCGACACCGTGCCGGCCGTGCCGAGCTGCTGGGCGAACAGGCTCACGCGCAGCTCCTCGAGCATCCAGCGCACCGGGATCAGCCGCGCGGACGTCGCGGCGGTCAGAGGTAGCGTGCCGCCAGCATCCGTGTACAACGTGGTTGCCTGCTCGACCTCGGTGAGCCAGGTGCGGTCGCGACCGGGCGCGTCGGCCAGCTTGCTGACCCGGTGCACGATGCCTGCCAGGTAGACCGGCACGCGGCGCAGTTGGGCGACTCCGGTGATGCGTAGGAATCCCGGATGCACCAGCGCGTCGAGCTGTGACCGTGCGTCGGCGAGGGGCGCCATCAGGCTCAGGCTCGCGGCGCCGGCGATGGCGCGGTCGGCCTCCCGAGCCGCGCCCAGCACACGGGCGGCCAGAGCGACGGTGGCGAAGAGTCCATCGACGAGTGCGGCGTTGACCTCCGCGCGCAACTCCTCGAATGCCGTGCGGCTAGTGGGCGCGCGCTCGCTGGTCGAGGCATCCACCAGCTGATCGATCGTCGCGAGCAGTGCATCGTCGAATAGCGCGGTCGTCGAGCGATAGGGGCTGGTGGCGAGTTGCAGCTTCTCGACGGCAGTCAGGTGTTCCTGCACGTAACCGAGCGGGCTCGGCAGGGTGAGCGCGATGAGGCGGCGAACGCCGAGCGCATGCTCGCGCTCTTGCTCTGCTGCGGTGCCGAAGACGCGGACCGCGACGCTCGCGCCCTCGTCGACCAGGGCGGGGTAGCCGGTGATGGTGCCGCTGGCGATCCGCGTTTCGAGCTTGCGGGGCAGCGTCTCGAAGTCCCAGGCGAGGAGGCCGCTGCGTTCGAGGTCACTGCTCGGCAGGCCATCGAGCTGCGCAGCTGCCGCCGTGACCGTTGCGACGCTCGTGCGGGACCGCTCAGCCAGTGTCTGCTGCAGGGCGACCAAACTCTGTGACGACGCCACCCGACGGCCCCGCTCGTCGACGGCGGTGAAGGTCATGCGCAGGTGGGGGGCGAGGCGAAATTCATCAAAATCGCTCGCCGCGATGACGGTGTGGGTGATCGCTCGGATGCGTTCGGCGAGATAGCGCGTCAGGGCGGGGGCGGTTGCGACGGGCTCAACCACCTCATTCAGCAACTTGCGCGCCCAGTCGGCCGCGGGCACCACGTTGCGTCGGATCGGCTTGGGCAGGGTCTTGAGCAGCGCCGTGACGAGTTCTTCGCGGAGTCCGGGAACCAGCCAGTCGAAGCCGCGATTCTCGACGCGTGCCAGCAGGGCGAGGGGGATCTCGAGGGTGACCCCGTCGTCATCGGAGCCGGGCTCGAAGCGGTAGCGCAACGGCATCCGCTGCTCGCCCTGCACCCACTCACTCGGAAAGGCGTCGGCATCGAGGGTCGCGGTTTCGCCAGGCTCAACCAGCGAGTTGCGGGTCATGGTGAGCAGGTCGGGTGTGTCGACCCGCGCCTTCTTCCACCACACCTCGAAGCGCCGCACATCGGTGACGTCGGCGGGGACCCGCCGGTCGTAGAAGTCGACCACCACTTCGTCATCGATCAGGATGTCGCGGCGCCGAGTTCGTTCCTCCACCTCGACCAGCTCGTCCCGCAGCGCCCGGTTCTCGCGCACGAAGTCGAAGAGACCGTTCCGTTCGATGGAGTACGGCCAGTCGCCGTCGTTTCCGTCGACTCCGACCATGGCGTGCCGGATGAACAGCTCGCGTGCTTGCTGCGGGTCGATCCGAGCCAGCTGAATCCGTCGCTTCGGCACGATCGCCACCCCGTAGAGCGTGACCTTCTCGTCGGCGACCGCCGAGCCCTGACGCTTCTCCCATCGGGGCTCGCCGTAACTGCGCTTCACGAGTTCGCCGGCCAAGGCTTCTGCCCACGCTGGGTCGATCGCGGCGACGGTGCGGGCGAACAGCCGACTGGTCTCGACCAACTCGGCCGCCATCACAGCGGGCGGTCCCTTGCGAGCCAGACTCGAGCCGGGAAAGATCGCGAACTTCTGGTTGCGAGCACCCAGGTATTCGCGGCTCTTCGGCTCACGCCCGTCGCGTGACTTCTCTTTCGGGTTGGTCTTGGTGACGCGCTCATCGCGCAACCCAATGCGCGAGAGCAGTCCAGCCAGCAGCGAGCGATGGATGCCGTCAGGATCGACCTTCGCCTCACCCGGCTTGATGCCCAGCGAGCTGCCCGCGCGCACGAGTTGCCGATACAAGTCATGCCACTCGCGAATCCGCAGATAGTTCAGAAACTCGCTCTTGCACAGCCGCCGGAACGCGCCGCTCGACAGCTCTTTCTGCTGTTCTTCGAGATAGTTCCACAGCCTAAGCAGCCCGAGAAAGTCGCTCGTCGGATCGGCGAAACGCGCGTGCAGTTGGTCGGCTTGCGCGCGCTTCTCGAGGGGTCGTTCGCGCACATCCTGGATGCTGAGCCCGGCAACAATCGCCGCCACCTCGCGTACGACACCGTTCCGCTTGGCCTCGACCAGCATCCGACCGAAGCGTGGATCGAGCGGAAGGGCAGCGAGGTCCCGGCCGATTTTAGTGACCTGCCAGCGAGGTGCTCGAGTAGCCGCAGGCGTATCGAGATCAGCACCGCGTCTCGATACGCGCTCCGCGCTACTCGACGAGCTCAAGGCGCCCAGCTCGAGCAGCAGATCGACCCCATCCTGGATGCCGCGCGAGTCTGGTGGCTGCAGAAACGGGAACGCCGCGATGTCGCCGAGGCCGATCGACACCATCTGCAGAATGACCGCCGCCAGGTTGGTGCGCAGAATCTCGGGGTCGGTGAACGCCGACCGTTTCCCGAAGTCCTCTTCGGAATAGAGACGGATCGCGATCCCGTCACTGGTGCGCCCGGCGCGCCCCGAGCGCTGGTTGGCGCTGGCTTGGCTGATCGCCTCGATCGGCAGCCGTTGCACCTTGGCCCGCACGCTGTAGCGCGAGATGCGCGCGGTACCGGCGTCGATGACGTATTTGATGCCGGGCACGGTCAGGCTGGTCTCGGCGACGTTGGTCGCGAGCACGACTCGACGCCGGATGCCGGGGGCACGTTTCGTGTCGAAGACCCGGTGCTGATCTGCCGAGCTCAATCGCCCATAGAGCGGAAGCACCTCGGTGCCGGTCTCGGGCCCAAAGCGTCCGCGGATCGCGTCTTCGGCATCCCGGATCTCGGTCTCGCCACTCAGGAACACCAGCACGTCGCCCGGGGCCTCACGCGCGAGTTCCGCCAGCCCATCGGTGATGCCATCGAGGTAGTCGCGGTCGTCGCTGGGGGTGTCGTCGGCGTCTTTCAGGGTGCCGTCGTCGGTCTCGTCAGCACCCGAGTCCGCCACGAGCGGCCGGTACCGGATCTCGACCGGGTAGGTGCGCCCGCTCACCTCGACGATCGGTGCCGGCTTGCCGTCAGCATCTGCGAAGTGCTTCGCGAAGCTCTCGGGGTCGATGGTGGCGCTCGTGACGATGACTTTGAGGTCGGGGCGACGGGGGAGCAACTGCTTGAGATAGCCGAGCAGGAAGTCGATCGTCAGGCTGCGCTCGTGGGCCTCGTCGAGAATGATCGTGTCGTAGCGACGCAGTTCACGGTCGCGGTTCAGCTCGGCCAGCAGCACGCCGTCTGTCATCAGCTTGACCCGCGTCTTGCGTGTTGACCGGTCGTCGAACCGCACCTGGTAGCCGACCACGGTGCCGAGCTCGACGTGCAGTTCCTCACTGATGCGCTCGGCGATGCTGCGCGCGGCGATTCGGCGCGGCTGGGTGTGCGCGATGCGTTCGCGGCCCAGCTCGAGGCAGATCTTGGGCAGCTGGGTGGTCTTGCCGGAACCGGTCGCGCCAGCGACAATCACTACCTGGTTGTCGGCGATGGCGCGCGCGAGCTCCTCCCGAGCGGCGCTGACCGGCAGCTCGGGCGGGTACGAGATCGTGAAGGGAAGCGCTTCGGACATGAGCCCTTCAGGATACGGTCACCTAGGCTGAATGGGTGACCTCGACAACCATTCCCACGCTCACCTTCAACGACGGATACACGATCCCGCAGCTCGGATTCGGGGTGTTCCGCGTCGATCCAGACGAGACAGAGCGCATCGTGACTGACGCCCTCGAGGTCGGCTACCGCCACATCGACACCGCGGCCGTCTACGGCAACGAGGTGGGGGTGGGCCGTGCGATCGCCGCGTCGGGCATCCCGCGCGATGAGTTGTTCATCACGACCAAGCTCTGGAACTCCGACCAGGGAACGCAGTCGGCGATCGACGCGATCGACCTCAGTCTCGAGAAGCTGCAGCTCGGGAGCGTCAACCTTTACCTCATCCACTGGCCGGTACCGTCGCGTGACCTGTTCATCGAGAGTTGGAAGGCGCTCGAGCAGATCCACGCCGACGGAAAGTCGACGTCGATTGGTGTCTCGAACTTCCGCATCCCTGACCTCGATCGGCTTCTTGCCGAAACCGACACGGTGCCGGTGCTCAACCAGATCGAACTCCACCCGCTGTTCACGCAGTTGCCGCTGCGCGAATATGGAGCCGCGCACGGGATGCTCACGGAGTCGTGGGGTCCGCTCGGTCATGCCCGGGTCGACATGTTCGGCGAGGGGCCGATCGCGGCAGCCGCGACGGCGCATGCTGTCTCGCCGGCTCAGGTGATCATCCGGTGGCACCTGCAGAACGGCTTGGTCGTGATCCCGAAGTCGAACTCACGTGAGCGCATGGCCCAGAACTTCGACGTGTTCGGCTTCGAGCTGACCGCAGACGAGGTGGCGGCGATCAGCGCGCTGAACCGCGACCACCGCTCGGGCGGACACCCCGACGAGGTTGGCGCGTAGCGGCGGACCGGCCCGGGCTCATGTGACTGCCGCACGCCGCGTCTAGGCGGCGCGGACAAGTCGGGATTTGGTGGTGGGCCTCCATTGTTGTTCTCGGTCGAGCCA
>JBDUBG010000284.1:0-18753 GCA_040004215.1 Pseudolysinimonas sp.
ATCGAGCGCGCGCATATGGAAGAGGATGCCGGCAAGCTCACGCACATCGGCGGCAGCACCGGTCGCATCCAGGGCGCTGAGTATTCGTTGGTGGACTACAACCGCGCGGGCGTGCCGCTCGTCGAGATCGTGACCCAGATCATCTACGGGGCTGAGGAACGCGCCCCCGAGGTCGCGAAGGCGTATGTCGCGGCGATCCGCGACATCGTCAGGGCGCTCGGCATCAGCGAGGCGCGGATGGAGCGCGGCAACCTGCGCTGCGACGCCAACATCTCACTGCGCCCGCGAACGAAGCCCGGCGAAGCACCCAGCAAGCTCGGTACCCGCACCGAGACCAAGAACGTCAACTCGCTGCGCAGCGTCGAGCGGGCCGTGCGCTACGAGATCCAACGCCAGGCAGCGATCCTCGCCGACGGCGGAACGATCACGCAAGAGACTAGACACTGGCACGAAGACACCGGCCAGACCAGCGCCGGCCGCCCCAAGAGCGATGCAGACGACTATCGGTACTTTCCCGAACCGGACCTCCTTCCGATCGAACCCGATCCGGCGCTGATCGAACGCCTGCGAGCTGCCCTGCCCGAAGCCCCGAGCATCAGGCGCAATCGTCTCAAGGCAGCGTGGGGCTTCACCGACCTCGAGTTTCAAGACGTGCAGAACTCCGGGCTCCTGGTCGAGGTGGAGGACACGATCGCTGCCGGCGCCACCCCGGCTCAGGCCCGCAAATGGTGGACCGGCGAGATCGCCCGTCTGGCTAATGAGCAAAAAGCCGACCCGGCATCCCTCATCACGCCCGAAGCCGTGGCCGAGGTCGCCCAGCTCGTCGAAAGCGGCGAACTCACCGACCGTCTCGCCCGACAGGTCATCGAGGCCGTGATCGCCGGCGAGGGCACCCCCGCCGAGGTGGTCGAGAAGCGTGGTCTCAAGGTCGTCTCGGATGACGGTGCCCTCATCTCCGCGATCGACGCCGCCCTGGCGCAGCAGCCCGATGTGCTCGAAAAGATTCGGGATGGCAAACACCAGGCGGCAGGTGCCGTGATCGGCGCGGTCATGAAGGCGATGGGCGGTGCCGCCGACGCGACCCGCGTGCGCGAGTTAGTGCTCGAGCGGGCGAACGCGACGCAGACATAGTTAGCCGGTCATGCGAGGGGGACATCGGCAAGGCTGAAGGCTGGCCCGCCAGGTACCGATTCGATGAGTCGTCGGGTGTAATCCGATTTCGGGTGACGGAAGACGTCGATTGTTGCGCCACTCTCGACGACATCACCTTGCAGGAGCACGACGATCTGGTCACAGAGTTCTCGCACGACAGCGAGGTTGTGCGAGATGAACAGCATCGTCAGCCCCAGATCGCCACGAATCCGCTGGAGCAACGTGAGAATCTCCGCCTGAGTTGAGACATCGAGGGCGGAGGTGATCTCGTCGGCGATGATGATCTCGGGGTTGGTGACCAGCGCCCTGGCGATGGCAATGCGTTGCCGCTGCCCCCCTGAGAACTCGTGCGGGTAACGATCGATGGCATCCTCGGCGAGTGCGACAGCGAGCAGCGCTTCCACGATCTGCTGACGGTGGGCCCGAACCCGCGACCAGCGCGGGTCGATCGCCTCAGCGAGCGTCTGCCCGACCGTTCGCCGCGGGTTCAGCGATGAATATGGATCTTGGGGAATGTACTGGATTCGACGCATGACCGACCGGGATCGGCTCGCGGACCGCGACGTCAGCTCCGTGCCCGCGAAGACAATGCTGCCGCGCTCTGGGCGGTGAATGCCCACGATTGTTTTCGCCAGCGTCGACTTGCCGGATCCTGACTCGCCCACGATCCCTACCGCGGAGCCGCGGGCGACGTCGAGAGACACGTTGTTCAGAACGCGGCTGGTGCGCGCGCCGCTGCCAAGTTCGACAACCAGACCGCTGACAGAGAGAAGTGGTGCGAGATCAGACATCATGCCCTCCCAGGACGGGCTCCGGCATGTCAGGGAGCGTTGGCGTCGCCTCGAGGAGGAGACGGGTGTATGGATGGTGGACTTCGCGCCGGCGTAACTGCTCGGCCGAGAGCCTCTCAACGATCTCGCCGCGCTGCATCACGAGCACTCGGTCGCAGAGCGCTTCGACGACCGCGATGTCGTGCGAGATGAACAGGATCGCCGTGCCGTGCTCACGGTTGATGCTCTTGAGCTGACGCAGCACTTCCGCCTGCACGGTGACGTCCAACGCGGTCGTGGGTTCGTCGGCGATGATCAGCCGTGGTTTGGTCACCAGCGAGGATGCGATAACGGCCCGTTGCAACATCCCTCCCGAGAGCTGGAAGGGGTGCTGACCCATCCGCTGTTCCGGGTTGCGGATGTGCATGTCACGGAGTCCGGACACCAGGAGTTCGCGAGAGGCCCGCCGCGAGAGGCCCATGTGCACGCGTGCAACCTCGGTGAGCTGCACGCCCATCCGCAGCGCAGGATTGAAGGTGCGGCCGGGGTCCTGATAGACCAGTCCGATCTCTCGGGCCAATCGGGACGGGTGTCTGCCGGAGCGCAGATCGAGGTCGCCCAATCGCATGAGTTCTGCGCTCACCGCGACGCCATCCGCCTGAAGGCGAGCGAGCGACATGGCGGTCATCGACTTCCCCGATCCGGATTCCCCGACCAGCCCCAGGATCTCGCCCGGCGCGATCTCGAAGGAGATGCCCTTGACGAGGGTGAGGCCGCTCGGCGCCTGCACGGTGAGGTCGCGCACCTCGACGAGCGCCGCGGGATTCTGCGAAACAGCGTCGGCGACCTTGCGTCGTGCGACGCGCCCGCGGTCGCCGTTGTTGCGCGGATCGACCCACACTGCAAGACCATCGCCGGTGAGCATCGCCGCGACGCCGGCGAAGATCAGCATGAATGACGGGCCGACCACCTGCAACGGCTGCGAGTAGATCGCCGGGAGGCCCTCGTTGAGCAGTCGTCCCCAGTCGAAATCTGGGCTCTGCACACCCAACCCGACGAACGAGAGACTGGAGACATCGAGAAGGGTGAGTGCGAAGCTGGAGGCGATGAGGACTAGCAGTGGCCCCGAGATGTTCGGCAGCAAATGTCGGGAGAACAGCCGCACGCCGGGGACGCCCAGGAGTCTGGCTGTGCCGACGTAGTCACTGTGTGCGACGGACGCCGTCATGTTCGACGTGATTCGCGCGAAACTGGGCACGCCGGCGATCCCGATCGCGATCACGGCTGATGTTGTGGCCGGGCCAAGAATGGCCGCGATCACCAGCGCCAGGATCAGCGAGGGGAACGCCACTGTCGAATCGACGATTCTCAACACGATGTTGCGCACCCAACGTGGGCCCACCCAGACCATCCCTCCGATGACGACGCCGATGACCATCGAAGCGAATGTCGCGATGACGGTCATCAGCAGCGTCAACCGGGTCGCGACCAATGTGCGGGCCAGGATGTCGCGGCCGAGGTCATCGGTGCCGAGCAGATGCTGAGCTGATGAGTTTGCCCGCGGGTCCGACCCCACTGCTGTGGCTGCGTGCGTCAGAAAGATGGGTGCAACGATCGCAACGATGACCAACATCCCGAGCATGGTGAACCCCGCGATGAGAGCGACGGGGACGCGCCTCCTGCGCCGTTCAACCATTCGCCGGCCCTCCCAGTGTGCGTGGATCGATGATGCCGAGCACGATGTCGATGAGCAGATTGATCAGAATCGCCAGGCTGCCGATCGTGAGCACGACTCCCTGAATGATGGGGAAGTCGCGGTAGATGATGGCCTGGACCACCTCGAGTCCGAGCCCTGGCAAGCCGAAGACCGTCTCGATCACGATCGCACCTCCCAGAAGGCTCGCGAGGATCAGACCAGTCAGAGTCAGGGTGCTCGCCATGAGGTTCGGAAGAGCATGTCGCAAATAGAGGCGAGCGGCGCGAAGACGGCGACCGCGTGCCGTTCGGATGAAGTCTTGATGCAGCACCGCATACGTCTCCTGAACCACTACCCGCGCGACGGCGAAGGTAGGTCCGAGCGCGAGTGCGGCGATCGGCAGCACGAAAGCGTTCGGAGTCGACAGCCCCCCAGCGGGAAGCAGCTTTAACCAAATCGCAAAGACCACGATGAGGAGGGTGCCCGCCACGTAGGTCGGGAACGAGGCAAAGAAGCCGGCAACCGCGCCGAAACCGACGGCAAGCCAGGAGCGGCGACCACCACGAGTCAGTACTCCGATGAGCATTCCGAGGGGGATCGCGACGAGGATCACCACAGCGATCGATCCGAGTGCGACCGCCGCGGTATACGGAAGCTTTGTCACGATCGTCGTGGCAACCGGCGTGCCGTACCGGAAGCTGTCCCCGAGATCGAAAGTGAAGAGCCCGCGAAGGTACACGACGAACTGCGAGGGAAGAGGAAGGTCGAGGTGAAGCTTCTTGTGAAGCACCGCGATAGCCTGCGGAGTCGCATGGGAGCCGAGGATCGCGATGGCTGGATCGCCGGGGATGAGCGGCACGATCAGAAATGTCAGAACCACGAGGAGCGCCAACGACAGGATGAGCCCGCCCAGCCGCCGCACCGCGAAGCCGCCCCAATCGCTCCGAGCGAAGCGACGGCGGATGCCGAGTGCCGGTGCGTTCGCCAGCACCGTCAATTCGACGCCAGACATCACACCGACTCTGAGGACGTGGTCACAGTCGCATGCCGTTCTGACCATCCGAAGATCGGCTCCAACTCGGCGGCGAGGCGCAGAAGTGTCGACTCGTCGAACGGGCCGCCGACGAGCTGCGCGCCCAACGGCATCCCGTTGGTTCCGGTGTGAACGGGCAGCGAGATCGCCGGCAGGCCGGCGACGTTGCAGAACGCGGTGAACGAGATCGTGCGCAATTCGGTGAGCCGCGGTCCGGCAGGCGTCTGATTCGCCTCATCGTAGACAAGACCCACCGGCGGCGTTTGACACGCCGTTGTTGGCGTGAGCAAGACATCGAAGTCTTCACCCCACTGGGCGACGACCCGCCGGGTCTCCCATTGGAGGCGTCCCGCGAGAGCCGCATACTCACCGGCGTGGAATAGCGCAGCACGGTCGTACCGGTACCGGATGTAGGGGTCGACACGTTCGATGTCACCAGTCGCCACCGCCCACAAGGACGCGTTGATTACCAGGTCAGCGAAGCCCTCGCTCGCCTCCTTCGAGAAGAGGAATGGCGAGACCGGCTCCACCCGGTGCCCGAGAGACTCGAGGGCGCGAGCGGCAGCCATCGCCGCATCGATGCATTCCGTATCCACCTCGACGCCCGTGGGGGCGTCGACCAGCAAGCCGATCCGCAGTCGCGGACCCTCGCGGCGAATCTCTTCCAGGTACGGGCGTTCTGCCGCGGGCGCGGAATACCACCCGAGCCGGTCCGGCACACCGAGCACATCGAGGATCGCCGCCGCGTCCTGCACCGTGCGCGCGATGGCTCCCTCTGTGGTCGAATGCTCCCAGCCCCGCACGTCGTTCGGGACCCTGCCCCGGCTGGGTTTCAGCCCGACGAGACCCGTCGCGGCGGACGGGACACGAATCGAACCGCCCCCGTCGGAGGCGTGTGCAATGGGCGCCATGTCAGCCGCGACGGCGGCGGAAGCACCGCCCGACGACCCGCCGGATGTGTACTCGAGGTTCCAGGGATTGCGCGTCTTTCCGTGACGGGCGTTCTCAGAAACGGTGAGCGGTCCGAACTCCGGGCTGTTCGAGCGACCGAAGAGCACGAATCCTGCTGCCTCGATGATGTCGACGGTGACTTCGTTCTCTTCTGCAGGTGTCTCATCGGCAGAGAGCGAGGAGTATGTGCACGGCTGCCCGCGGACGGCGGTGAGGTCCTTGATTGGAATGGGCACCCCCTCGAACGGGCGGACGTCGTGTCCGGCTCGGATGCGGGCGTCTGAGGCCTCAGCCCGGCGCATCACATCCGCGCGGTCCATCCACACGATCGCGTTGACGGCCGGATTCACTTCGTCCACTCGTGAGAGATAGTGCTCGGCGGCTTCGACCGCAGACACTTCACGCGTGCGGATCAGGCGCGCCAGTTCGGTCGCCGAGGTGAATGGTTCGATCATGATTTCTCCAAGGTTTGGGGTGGCCGGCGACGATGCACCGGCCACCCATGAGCGACTAACCGCCGATACGGAAGATCGGGTCGTCCAGCGCACCGCCGAGCATGCGGACGGTGAACCCGGGCCGTGATGCATAGATAAATGAGTCGTTGTCCAACGGGAGGGCGTCCGAACGTGAGATCAATGCATCGATCGCGTCATTCAGATCCCCGCACTGGGCCTGTGCATCTGACTCGCCGGTCGCCGCCCCAAACGCGGCCTCCGCTGCGGTGTTCTGTACCGCACCGAAGTTGCCACCTCCGTCGGCAAATGTCGGACCGATGAAGTTCAAGATCGGGCTGGCAAGTGATCCAATGAAGTTGAGGTCGGCGAACATCGTCACATCCCAGTCGCCAGGTTTGGCGATGATGGTCGAAATCCATGAGCCAACGTCGGTGTTCGTCAACTGGACCGTTGCCCCCGCACTACGCAGCGCCTCGGCGAGGTACTCATTGCCGGCACCCGCCGCACCGGCGATGTTCGGCCCGATGAGTCGGATTGTCTTCCCCTTCAGCGCTGACGTGGCGGCTGCGACGTCCTGAGCCGGGATGTCGTTCTTCGCATCCGCGACGCATTGTGTCTCGTTCGACGCCAGCGACTTCGGGAGCTGGCCGGTGTCCAGCGAGGTTACTTTCACGAACGTCGCTCGATCGATCGCCTGGATAACGCCCTTCCGAGCTGCCTCATCGGCGAACGGGCTTCCGTCTCGCTCATTGAAGATGAGGTAGAAGTCGGAGAAGCGGTTCGTGGTCACCTGATAGCCGGGCTGCCCCGTGAAACGAGGGATGGTCTGAGCCTGAATCTTGCCGATGTCCATCTGTCCGCTGATGACCAGGTTCGCCGTCGAGGTGGGATCAGGAGAGACGTTGTAGATCAGCTTCGCTGCTGGTGCGCCCCCGATATTCGTTGTCCACTTCGGCCACGATTTGTAGTCCTTGCGGAGGTCGAATTCGTACCGCACACCGGGCTCGACCGACTTCAGAGCATAGGGGCCGGACTCGCTGCCCTTCGCAGTGCCGGCGGCCAGCGCCTTGGGATCGGCAAGGCCCTTCGGGCAGATGATCCCGGCGACTGACATCGACATCCCCTGAACCATGAATGGCCACGGCTGCTGCAGCTTGATGTCGACAGTTCCCGCCGTGTCATCGGCCGTCACCACCGGCATATTTCCGGGTCCGAACGCATAGACGGATTGGGTGACGCCCGCGCCGGGTCGCGCCAGGTACTCGAGCGAGTTCTTCACCACCGTCGGCGTAATCTTCGTGCCATCCGAGCAGGTCGCGTCCTGACGAATGTTGAATGTCGCCGAGGTCGGAGTGCTCGACCACTTTGTTGCCAGCCCGGGAACAAGACCGGTCTTGTCGCGACGCACGAGCGTGTCGTAGGAGGTGCGGGCAAGGAGGAAGTCCGGCAGGGACTGACCCAACGTGGGATCGAAGGTTGCGGGAATGTCGATGGTGGTGCGGATCGTGTCAGTGGTCGTAGCGGGAGCGGTCGGTCCGGAGGTACATCCCGTAGCGATCATTGTGATCGTGGCGAATAGCGCCGCCCCGATCACCGTGGAGTGTTTCGACATGTATTGGCCTCTCGTGTCTGGCATCAATGGGTGTGCTAGTTGGAACGTGGAGAACGTGAAGGCTGGTGATCGCCAGGAGTCCACGGGGCGCGACTGAGGGGCTGCTCGATGGACACGTCGCGGCGCGCGCGGAACACTCCTAAGAGGTTCGGCTCTGCGGGGAACGGGGGCATGGAATCTCATCCGGAAACTCGGTAGTAGCGTCATTGCCAGTGATGAGAACCTAGTAATAGTGAATGGTTTAGTCAAGACCATTCACTAACTTTCCATTACATGCGATCATGGAACTTGGCAGCGCTCCACGGGGTGGCCGCTCACCGAGAGGAGAAGCACTTGGACGATGGCAGTCATTCGCGCCGAAAACGGGGCTCCCTCTCTCCCGACGAGATCGTGGCTGCGGCCCTTCGTCTTCTCGACGGTGAGGGCGAGTCTGCGCTGACCTTCACGCGCCTCGGCGCCGAACTCAAAGCCTCGCCGACCGCCGTCTACCGGCATTTCGCGAGCAGGCAAGACCTGGTGCTGGCGATCGCTGACACCCTGGACGGCATTTCACTCGACGGATACGTCCCTACCGATGACTGGAGGGCCGACCTCAACGACCTGGCATGGCGGGCGTGGAAGGTCGCAGAGGAACACCCCGCTGCCGCCGCGATTGCCATGGGGCTCAACACCAACGGAATCAACGAGCTGAGGGCAGTGGATGCGGTGCTGCGTGCCCTCCACATGCGCGGCCTGCGGGGCCGCGACGCCGTCGCGCACTATCAGGTGTACTCGAATCTGGTGCTTGCAGCCGCAGCGGCGCACGGAGCTCGGCTCGCATCCAGTCAGGGAGAGCCGACCGAGGGGGGCTGGGTGCAGAGCTACTCACCCGCGGACCCCACGCGATATCCGTACGCGGAAGCGGTGAAGGTCGAGCTTCGGCTCGTTGACGACAAAGAAATATTCAGTCGGCAAGTCGCCATGTTGCTCGGGGTGCTGTCTCCCGCGACGAGCTAGCGTGAGGTGATGCACTGCGACTTCGCGGTGTGTCATGACGAGAGGCGATTCGGTGTCGAGCGGTGACGAGGTCGCGCTTCCTGACGACGGGCTCGATGCCATCGACAGATCGCTCATCGTGGCGCTCCAGGAAGACGGGCGAAAGACGTACGCCGAACTGGGCGCAGAAGTCGGTCTCTCAGCGGGCGGCGCTCGACTGCGCGTGCGTCGGCTGGAGGAGCGGCAAATCGTTCAGGTTGTCGGAGTGACAGACCCGCTGAAACTGGGATATGAACGCATGGCGATGCTTCATGTGTCAGTCGAAGGTGATGTGCACAAAGTTGCCGACCAGATCGGCGCACTCGACGGCGTGATTTATCTGGTGATCGGAGCGGGCTCGTACGACTTGCTCGTCGAGGTCATCGCCGTCAACGCCGACGCGCTCCTCGAGTTGATCAACTCACGCATTCGCACGATTCCTGGCGTCTCACGTTGCGAGACCTTCTCCTACTACGGGATTCACACTCACAGATTTACCTGGGGCCCGAGGTAGCGCCCCGAGATTCCTGAATCGTATTTCCGCCGTCCACAACGATCAGTTGTCCGGTGAGATAGGAGCAACCCGGGCTCGCGAGGAATGCGACGAGGCTGGCTACCTCGTCGGGCGTTCCGGGCCTCCCCACGGGGGTGTCCTTACCGAACTCGAACTCTGCGGGCGTTGTCGATTCCGTTGCGATCCAGCCGGGTGCCACCGCGTTGGCGACAATGCCATGCGGCGCTAGCTCTAAGGCCAGAGACCTTGTCAGACCGAGGAGACCGGCCTTCGCCGCGTGGTAGGCGACATCGTTCGGGAAGGCGGCTACCGGGCCCGACACCGAAGAGATGGTGACGATCCGTCCGTAGCCGCGCGAGGCCATCAGGGCTGCGACGGCTCGAGTCACGAAGAACGCGGTGTTCAAGTTGCGGTCGATGCTGCTCATCCACTGCTCGTCGGTGATCCCGAGTATCCCGGATTGCTGTTGCGGGAGGCTTGCTGCCGTCATGCCGGCGTTGTTCACCAGAATGTCAACGCCTCCCCACCGGCGAGAGGCCTCATCGACGAGTGACGCAGCTTGTTCGGGGTCGGTGAGGTCGCCCACGAATGCACAACTTCGAATTCCGAGCCGTTCGAGCTCGGCGGAGCGGCCTCGGACGCGCTCCCCGTACCCGGCCACGACAACTGCTGCGCCGAGCAGACCCAAGGTCCGAGCGACAGCGAAACCAATTCCGCCCTCGCTGCCTGCCCCCGTCACGATGGCGGTCTGCCCCGCCAGGGGAAGTCCGGTGGGGGAGACGTCAGCCGGATGGGTCATGACCGAGCTCGCGCTCGCAGTATCCGATCGAGCGCTTCCACAAAAAAATCAACGCTCTCGGCGGTGATATTCATGGGGGGTTTGATCTTGAGGACGTTCTTATGGTCTCCCGTCGGCTGCACAATGCATCCTTGCTGCAGCAAATCGTCACAGATCTCGACCGCCGCGCGCGAGGCGGGCTCGAGTGATCCGCCGCCACGAACGAGTTCGACGCCCAGATAGAGACCCATTCCATGCACGGCGCCGATCACGTCGTAGCGATTCATCAACTCGACGAGCTTGGCCTTCAGTCGATTTCCCACCGTCCGGGCGTTCTCTTGAAGTCCCTCTTCTTCGAGAATGTCGAGCACCGCGAGTCCGACCACACAGCTCACAGGACTGCCGCCCGCTGAGGAGAACATGCTGCCCTCTTCCTTGAACTTCTCGGCAATATCGCGTCGGGTGATGACCGCGCCGAGAGGGTGCCCGTTGCCCATCGCCTTCGCGATGGTGATGATGTCTGGCGTCACCCTCTGCTGATCTGAACCCCAGAAGTAGTCGCCCAGGCGACCGTAGCCGACTTGGATTTCGTCAGAAATGCAGAGACCTCCGCGGGACCGTACTTTCTCGAATGCGCCTGCCAGATATCCGTCTGGTAGCAGGACGCCCCCCGCGTTTCCAATGACCGGTTCCGCGATAAAGCAGGCAATACCGACGTCTTCGTGATCGAGAACGCTGAGTTGTTCTTCGAGATCCTCGAGGTAGCGCGCGCCAGATCCGCCACCGGTGTGAGTTCCCCGATACGGATGAGGGGCATCGATCATGTGAACCCAGTCGGGTCGAGTCTCCAAGGCACGGGGATTGTCACCGATTGACGATGACACGGCGTCAGCCCCCATCGTCCAGCCGTGGTAGGCCTCCTGGAAGGCCAAGACGGCATCGTTCCCGGTGTAGGTCTTCGCCAGGCGCAGCGCCAGGTCGACCGCCTCACTTCCGCTGTTGACGAGGAAGACCGTGTCGAGCGGCTCGGGAGCCAACGCAGCAAGCCGTTCCGTAAACCGCGGCAGCGCCTGATACAGGAACCGGGAGTTGGTGTTGAGCAGCGACCATTGATCGCTCACCGCCTTGACGATTCGTGGATGCGCGTGCCCCGTCGTCGCGACATTGTTCACCAGGTCGAGGTAGCACTGCGCATGCACGTCGACGAGGTGCTCTTTCCACCCACGCTCGATCTCGGGAGGCTGAGCGTAATAGACCTCCTGAACCTCCGCGAACGTGGCAACGCGCGTCCGCAATAGGGCGTCAGTTTGGGGTTCTGGCGCCGCCAGCTCGAGGCCAAGAAGGGCGGATGGATCTGGACACACCCGCAGCCAGAGTTCTGCTTCAGATGGGGTGGCGAAGAACGGGGGGCGAAGGCCAGCGATCCGCGAAATCTGGAGCGTCACGGGGTGTGTTCCCTCACCCACTGCCGCGCCGAGTGGGTCGCCGGGGAGCACCTCTCCCAGCGTCGCGGGATCGATCCCCGTGAACAAGACGTCGTATTCGGCAGCCGACAGGACCAGGGTGTCGCCATCCCGCCGCAGTTCGCCGGCAACGGGCGCGACAAGCACGGTCCCGCGGTCAAGCGCCAGCTCGATGCCGAGAGCGAGTGTCGCGACCTCCCCATGGTGACGGAGCCGAGCGCGTGTGAGCCGATATTCGCCGTAGCGCATCACGGCGGCGCCAGAGGCCGCGGCCGTGACCGCTGCCAGCTGGGATTCCGCATCCGGATCGGTCCAGATTCCGTCTCGGAGGTCGGGGTTCGTGACCGACAAATCCAAGGTGGTCATGGAGGCGATGTCGGCGACCAGGACATTCGGGCGGGCGACAGGCTCCCGTCGCGGGAGAAGGACTCGAGCGCTGATGAGCGACGTCATCCGCTCGGCATCGATTGTCGCGGCGGTCTCGAACGCGATCCATTCGTGGTGACGGTTCTCTTCCGCATACTCATTCGCGTCGTCGACGGTGGCCTGTTGCTCGCCACTCACGACGAGCACGCAGGTCCTGAGAAGGATGAGGTGCCACAGGGCACGAAGCTCGTCATTCGACAGCGGCATGTGCTCAACAAACGCAGCGATCGTCTCCAGGATGATCAGGGGCGCTTCAGGGTTGTGGTGCAGGACTGATGCGCACGTGACCGCAAGCTCGGCCACCACCCAGCTTTCGGAGAGATCTCCGAAGTCGATGACACCCAGCGCGTTACCGGGACGCCTGACCACGTTGTCGTCGGTCACGTCACCGTGAATGGTTTGCGACCGAAGCACGCCACGCAAGGGTTCGAGAGCGGTCTGCGCGCTCGTCGCGACGGCACTCACCTGCTCGCGGCGAGCCTCGTCGGGCATGTACGGCAGGTAGGCCTTGACGACCTCATTCGCAATGGTGAGGTTCCATTGAGTCATTCGCTCCGTGCCCGGATGGCGGAACTGTTCGAGGGCGGCGGCCACGCGACCCGCGACAGCTCCGAGGGAGCGCGCTTCGGAGACAGAGAAGACGCCGCGACCAGTGAGAGGAATGCCGTCGACGAAACTGAGCAGACGCGCGTGCAGTAAGACGCCGTTGATCTCGACAGTTCTAACCTTGGTGCCATCAACTGAGGGAGCGCTTCGTGGCACGTCGATCCCTGCCGAGTTCACCCGCTCGGCACCATGCTCTTGAGCTTCAAGCTCTTCGAGAGAGAATGCGGGGTTGGAGAACTTGAGCAGCCAACGCGTCTCTCCGTCGTCGATGAGAAAGTTGCGGTCTTGATGGCTCCCCAACTCCTTGAAGCGACCTGACACGTTGAAGTGGTCGCTCGCAATGGTTCTGGCATCCAGCTCCGACAGGAACGGACGAGGCAGCGAGGGGTTGGCGAAGAAGCTGTAGTTCGTCATGGGGCTGCTCAGCGCACCCAGATGAGCGCGTTGTTGACGGACTCTTCAGCACCGAGCCCACCAAGCTCGTGTGCGGAACCCGATGTAATTTCGTATACGGCCATGAGGCAATTCTGTCATAAATATCACAGAACTGTCTTTTTCGCTGATGTATAGTTACTAGTGGTGCCCAACAGGAGCCAAAAGTTCAGCCGCGCGGCGCCCCATTCAGAGAAGCATGGTGATATCCGATGGCTCCAGTTGTCTATTTCAATGCGCGCGTCTTTACTGCGTCTGAGCCGGAGTGGGCTGAGGCGTTTGTGGTTGATAGCGAGCGCATTGTGTACGTCGGTGATGAGCTGACTGCTCGGCGTGTTGCAGGTGGCGACTGTCTGGAGGTAGATCTGGGCGGTCGCACGGTGTTGCCGGGGTTCGTTGAGGCGCATGCCCACATCCTGGCTACGGGTGAGGCGGTGGGAAGTGTTGATTTGTCGGGCTCGAGAGATCTTGCTGAGATTCAGCAACGCATTGCGGATTGGGCTGCGTCGCATCCGGCCTCTCCTCGGGTGAAGGCTTTGGGGTGGAACCCTGCGATGGTGCCTGGTGGCAGGCCGACGCGTCAGCAGCTTGATGCCATTGTTTCGGACCGTCCGGTTTATGCGCAGAGTTTCGATTTTCATTCCATTTGGTTGAATAGCGCGGCGTTGAGCGAGGTGGGTATTGACCGGAACTCCGTCGCACCGTCGGGTGGTGCGATCTCGTTCGACCCTGAGACAGGTGAAGCGACGGGGTACGTCGATGAGACGGCGGTGCAGGCGCTGGTTTTTCCGGTTCTCGACAGGGTGGCGACAGAGGCGGATCGTGACGCCCATCTGATGGCTGCGCTTCGTGGCTATCGCGAGACGGGTGTGACGGCATCGGTCGACATGTCGTTCGGAGAGACTGATCTGGTTGCTCTGGTGAACGCGGAGCGGGCGGGTACGCTCACGGCGCGTATTGCGGCGCACTGGATCGTGCGGCATTCGGAGGATCTTGCTGAGAATCTTGCGCAGGTTGCGCGTGCGGCTGAGCTTGCTTCGCTGCATAACTCGCCGTGGTTCCGGGTGACGGGAATCAAAATTGTTGTTGACGGCACGGTGGATGGTTGTACGGCTGCGTTGGGTGAGCCGTATGCGAATGGTGAGATGCCTGGTCCGATTTGGCCATTGAGCGACCTTGCCCCTGTTGTGGCGGCAGCGGATGCTGCTGGATTGCAGGTCGCGATGCACGCGATTGGTGACGAGGCGGTGCGGATTGCCATCGAGGCGGTTGAGTACGCCGTTTTATCCAATGGTCCGCGACCGCGCCGGCACCGGATTGAGCATTTGGAGGTCGTTACTCCGGCCGAGATTTCTCGTCTCGCAGCGTTGGAAATCGTCGCGAGCATGCAGCCGGTGCACGCTGACCCTGCTATCCAGGAGAACTGGAGTTCGGTGCTGGGGGATGCGCGCGTTGAGCGTGGATTCCCTTGGCCCGAGATGACTGCTGCGGGAGCGAGGCTTGCGTTCGGGACGGACTCACCTACCGCACCGTATCCGCCTCTGTCGAATATGTTTGTGGCTGCGACTCGGCGTTCGGCGTCTGACTCCTCGTTGGCACCGAATATCGAGCGCTATGCCGTTCCGCTCGCTGACGCGATCCGGCATGCAACCCATGACTCGGCTTGGGCGTGTAAGGCGGAGGAGCAGTTCGGACGGGTGGCGGCCGGCCTGTATGCGGACTTCATTGTTCTTGACAGGAACATTTTTGAGACTCCTGTCGATGAGTTGCTTGATGCCAAAGTGGTGCGAACTGTCGTGGGTGGTCGTGAGGTCTACGCGCACGAGCAGATCTGACCGGTCTCACGTGTCGTAGGAGTATGAAAGAATGTGAATGCCCTAGACAAGAACATTCACTAACGAAAAAGTTGGTGGAGCGTCACGGTCAACAGGGACGACAGATGGAGAGGCCAATGGAGGTCGCGATGCAACCGAGAACGCTACCGAGTCGAAAGCGCGGTCAGATCGTAGTCACTGCCGCCCATCGCGACAGAGGACTGATCGATGGTTGACCGGGCCGATCTGATTGTCCGCTCCGCGACGATCCTCACCCCTTCCGTGGTTGAGGGGGGCGCTGCGGAGGTGGAATTTGTGGCGATCCGTGACGGCCAGATCGTCGGCCTCGGCTCGGAAGCAGACCGTGAGAATTGGACTGCCGAACGCGAAATCGACCTCGGTGCCGGTGTGCTTTCTCCGGGATTCATCGACGCGCATATCCACCCGATTGGGGGTTTGGACATGACTCGCGGTGTCGACCTCTCCGGCATCCGGTCGCGCGGTGCCCTGCAGACGGTGCTGCGTGAGCACCTCGCATCGAGCCCTCCGAGTGCGTGGATCTTCGGCTGGGGTCTCGACCCCGCGGCGATGGATGACTCCTTCGACAACACGATCCTCGACGGAATCGCGCAAGACCGTCTTGTCTATATCACGTTGTTTGATGGACACGGGGTGGTCGTGTCCGACGCTGCACTCGCCCTGGCTGGCGTCACCGGAAATGAGTCTTTCAACGACGCTTCGGTCGTCGCCGTCGACGCGACCGGACGGCCCACCGGTGTCCTTTTCGAAATGTCTGCCACGCAGCTCGTCGGCGCTCACCTCCCCCCACTCGACTTCGACGAGCGGGTCAACGGGCTGCTGCAGATTCTCGACGCGATGGCACAGTCGGGTTTGGTTGCCGGCCAAATGCTCGACCTGGCAGCCCCGGATTCGTTAGAGGTGCTCGAGGCCGCTGAAGAGATCGGTGATCTGGCAATCCGATTGCGAGTCTCGCCGTGGCTCATGCCCGGATTCTCCGATTCCGAGCTTGAGTCGATGGCTGAGATGCAGACTCGTCACGGGCGCCGCTGGCACGTCCACGGGGTGAAGCTGCTCATCGATGGCTCGATCGACAACGGCACAGCGTGGCTCTTCGAGCCCGACAGCCACGGGGAGTCGACACGATCACTCTGGCTTGAGCCCGACGAATATCGTCGAGCCGTCGCATGGCTGGACGAGCGGGGCATCCCGACTGCCACCCACGCCATCGGCGACCAAGGCGTGTCCTTTGTGGCGGCGACACTCGCTGAACTCCCCGACGGCGGGCCACAACATCGCATCGAACACATCGAGATCCTGCCGGATCGGGTGCTCGAAGAGATCCGCAACTCCGGCGCGACCGCGAGCATGCAGCCGACGCACTGCACGCTCTACACGCGCGCAGACCACGCCGACAACTGGTCGCAGCGACTGGGCGACGAACGTGCGAACCTCGCGTGGCGTGTTGGTGCTCTTCGCGAGAGCGGCGTGGTCGTTGCCTTAGGGTCGGACTGGCCCATCGCCTCCTATGACCCGAGGATCATCTTCGCCGCGGCTCAGTTGCGGCGTCAGCCCGGCGATGCGAATACCACACCGAACCAACCATCGGAAGGGCTCTCAGTTCGCCGCGCTCTTGAGGGGTACACGAGCCAATACTGGGAGTCGGTGGGAGAACCAGGAGGCCGCATCGAAGTGGGGGCCCGCGCTGATTTCACCGCATTCGATCGCAACCCTCTGACGACTGATCCCGATGAGTTCGCCCAGGCGACGGTGCTCCTGACCGTCGTCGACGGCGAGGTCGTGGTCGACGCGGCGCAGCACTGATCTGCCGCTGGTTTCGGTTGGCCCGTATGGTGCGGTCGCGACGTGCGGTAGCGACGCGACGACGGAGGGTCGACCGCCGCTAGCGCTAGCTGTATTCGGCCAGGAAGGGTGCCATTCGCCCATTTAAGTTCGGACTTAATTGCGCGCGTACTTAAATGGGTACATATGGGGGTGGGAGTCGTCGCTCGCTGAGTGGCGCTCAGGCCACGCCCACCCAGAGTCCGTCGCGTATCGGCTGACGCCGCGACTGTGGTCCCGTCGGCTCCTGGAACCTTGAGAGCCGCAACTGATATACTTGAGATTATCGAGTGAGCAACTAGATGATCTAAGGGTGAACGGATGTCCCAGGTAGGCGCTGCTCGTGAGCAGGTCTTGAGCAGCCGCAGCCAGCACCAGATGCTCCATCGCCCGTTCTACCACGCGAGGGACAGTGTGCAATGGTCCGAGTAGCTCTGGTGACCGGAGCCACCTCGGGAATCGGTCGGGCGACTGCCATGAGACTGTCCCGTGAAGGATGGCGCGTCGTCATCAACGGCGTGAACACGGAAGACGCCGGCCGAGCACTCTCGCGTGAGATCCCAGGATCGTTCTACGTTGACGCCGACGTGGCTGACCCAGATGCAGTAGACGCTCTGATTCAGAGCGTTGTGGATCGGTGTGGGCGAATTGACCTTGTCGTCAATAGTGCAGGCATAGCCCGCAGAATTCCTCATGAGGACATCGAATCGATTGACCCCACGTTCTGGCAGCGCATCATCGATGTCAACCTGACCGGGACGTGGAACGTCTGCCGCAGTGCCGCGGTGCATATGCGAGCGGAAGGCGGCCAGATCGTCAATGTCGCATCGATCGCCGGCCTGCTTCCGGCGGGGAGCTCCATTCCCTACTCCGTCAGCAAGGCCGGAGTCGTTCACCTCACCAAGCTGTTAGCGAAGGCGCTCGGACCTCACATCATCGTCAACGCCGTCGCTCCGGGGTTCATCGATACGACCTTGGTGGCTGATGCTGTCGAACTGCGGTCCAAGGTGGAGGCCGAGGCGCCCCTGCGGCGGATTGGCACGCCGGATGACGTCGCCTCGGTGATCAGCGCCATACTGTCGATGCGCTATGTAACTGGGGCGGTAATTCCGGTCGATGGCGGCTTCAGCCTGGTCTGACGCCACAACAATTTTTACGAGGGAACGATGACAGACAGCCAACACGTGGTGGATCGAATTCGCCACCAGCTTCTCCGGGCCGAGATCGCCCCTGGTGCAGTGGTCAACGAGTCGACATTCGTCGCGCAGCTGGGAGCTTCGCGCGCGCAGGTCCGCGAAGCACTCCAGCGATTGACGATCGAAGGATTCGTTTCAGTGCTTCCCCGAAAGGGATACGTGATTCGTCCGGTCAGCCTGAACGACATTCGAGATGTCATGGATCTCCGACTTATCGTGGAGCCGAATTTTGCTGCGGCCGCAGCTCGAGGTGTTGACTCAGAGACCACCGACGCGCTCAGTCACCTCATCGAGACTCAGTTCGACTCCTCGACAACGATGAGCGCACAGTTGGACGCTTCGCGAGAGTTCCACATGACGATGGCGCGCGCGTCAGGAAACAGACGCGCCGAACTGTTCCTCACGCCGCTCGTCGACGAAATCACTCGGTTGCATTGGCTCATGCCTGCTATGAGGAGCCACATCACGTCTAGCGCCGAGCGAGACGCGCACCTGACCATTTGCGACGCTCTCATACGACAAGACCCAACGGGAGCAAGTGAGGCCATGGCCAACCACTTGAGCGAAGTTGATTCGGCGATGCTCAACTCGTTCTTGGCGTCACGATCCTGATCTGAGTCTGCTCAACTCGTCGTCAGACCCAGCGGATCGACTGCCTCTGGATTCCACCCAGCATGAGGACGCGCGTCCAACAACAGTTGCGTGTATGCGGATTGTGGGTGGGCCATCACGTCCCGAGTTTGACCCTGCTCGACGACCGCACCTTCGCGCATAACGATCACTTCGTCGCAAAAGTGGGCGACAACGTCGAGATCATGACTGATCAGGACGACCGCAAGGCCGGAATCCCGTCGGATCTCGTCGACAAGTTCGAGAACCTGAGCTTGCACCGACACGTCCAATGCGCTGGTCGCCTCGTCCAGAACGAGAACGGTGGGATGTGTGGCGACGGCGCGCGCAATCGCAGCCCGCTGGCGCTGC
>JBDUBG010000290.1:0-1674 GCA_040004215.1 Pseudolysinimonas sp.
CGAATCGCTGGTGGTGGGGGACGGATCGAATGCGACTCGTTTGCGGGGACGGTGCTCGATGAGGAACAGGTTCGGGTGGTGGCCGCGCCGCAGCCTTCGTGAACCGCTGATCTCGATACGGCCTGCGGCCTACTCGATCACCAAGTCGGCCCGCGGCCTACTCGATCACCAAGTCGGCCCGCGGCCTACTTGATCACCAAGTTTCGCTAACCTTCAACCTCCACTCGAAGCGCGCCGCCGGGGGCTCTGAAACCCCCGCCGTAGACTTCAACACATGACGGCGCAGCGTGAGGATGTCACCGAGCTGCCGGGGATGGAAACTCCGGTTCTCGGCCCGACCGGCCGCCCCCTGAGCGTGTTCCCGGTGCCGCCGAAGATCAAGTCGCACGGCCCCGCCCGCATCATCGCCCTCTGCAACCAGAAGGGCGGCGTCGGCAAGACGACGACCGCGATCAACCTCGGCGCGTCATTCGCCGAATACGGACGCCGGGTGCTGGTCGTCGACTTTGACCCGCAAGGCGCGCTGAGCGCCGGCCTCGGGGTTCAGACGCACGAAGCGGTCACCATTTACGAGTTGCTGCTCGGCACCGTGAAAGATATTGACAGCGCGATCGTGGCGACAGCGATCCCGAATCTTGACGTGATTCCGGCCAACATTGACCTGTCGGCCGCCGAGGTGCACCTGGTGAACGAGGTGGCGCGCGAGCAGATTCTGGCGCGCGTGTTGCGCAAGGTCTCCGACCGCTACGACGTCATCCTGATCGACTGCCAGCCCTCGCTCGGGCTGTTGACGGTCAACGCGCTGACAGCTGCGCACGGTGTGCTGATCCCGCTGGAGTGCGAGTACTTCGCGCTGCGCGGCGTAGCCCTGCTGGTCGAGACGGTTGAGAAGGTGCGCGACCGGTTGAATCCGGCGATTCAGCTGGATGGCATCCTCGCGACCATGTACGACTCGCGCACCATTCACTCCCGTGAGGTGCTCCAGCGGGTCGTCGAAGCATTCGGCGACAGCGTGCTCGAGACCGTGGTCGGCCGCACCGTGAAGTTCCCTGACGCCTCGGTGGCCGGCGCCCCGCTGAACACTTTCGCCCCCGACCACCCAGCAGCCGAGGCCTACCGCGGCGTGGCCCGAGAACTGATCGCTCGTGGCGCCGTCGCCTAGCGTGACCGGCGCTGAACTGATCGTCGAGCCCGCGGTCTTCTCGCTGTCGCTCAGCAACTTCAACGGCCCGTTCGACCTGCTTCTGTCGCTCATCGCCAAGCATGAACTCGACATCACCGAGGTGTCGCTGAGCAAGATCACCGACGAGTTCATCTCGTATCTGCATGGCCTCGACTCTGAGCGCGAGCTTGATCAGGCCAGCGAGTTTCTGGTGGTTGCCGCCACCCTGCTTGACCTGAAGGTCGCAGGGCTGTTGCCACAGGGCGAATTGGTGGATGCCGAAGACGTCGCGCTGCTCGAGGCACGCGACCTGCTCTTTGCGAGACTGCTGCAGTACCGGGCCTTCAAAGAGGCAGCAGCGTGGTTCTCGCGGGGCCTGGAGGCCGAGTCGACGCGCCATGTGCGTTCGGTTCGGCTCGAAGAGAAGTACCGCCAGCAGACTCCGGAGTTGGTCTGGACGCTCAGCGTCGACGACTTTGCGGTGCTCGCGGCGCTGGCTTTTGCGCCGCGCG
>JBDUBG010000337.1:0-5551 GCA_040004215.1 Pseudolysinimonas sp.
CGAGCTGCAGGCGACCGCCGCTGATCAGGTCGGCTGCGGCGGCATCCTCGGCCATGTACAGCGGGTTCTCGTAGCGCATATCGATCACGGCCGTGCCGAGCTCGATGGTCTTTGTGCGGGCGCCCATCGCCGCAAGCAGCGGGAACGGGGAGGCGAGTTGGCGGGCGAAGTGGTGCACGCGCACGTAGGCGCCGTCGACGCCGAGCAGGTCGGCGGCGACCGCCAGCTCGATGCTCTGGATCAGCGCGTCGGCGCCAGTGCGCACCTGCGAGCCTGGGACGTCTTGCCAGTGGCCGAAGGAGAGGAAGCCGATGTTGGTGCTCATGTCGATACAAACGCATCAGGATGGCCGGTGATTCCCGCGCGTTGGCGACTGCCCCCCAGCGCAGCCAGCGTGACTCCGCCACCTGGACGCCGCCGCGCCCCGCCTCGTGCGCCAGAATCGAGCCATGGCCCTTCCGCGTGCGTTCCGCCCCGGCGTGGCGCGGTTCTCGCGAACCCTGTTCTTCAGGCGGGTCGGGCCGACGATCATGCCGCCCCTCGAGCGGATGATGGTGCACCTCACCGGCGGCCGCGTGCAACTGAGCGGGCTGCTGCTGCCGTCGCTGGTGCTTCACTCGGTCGGTGCGAAATCCGGACTCGAGCGCGACGTCACGCTGATGTATTGCCCAGAGCCGATCGGCGGCACGACGTCCGAGCGGGAGCAACTCCTGATCACGGGCAGCAACTTCGCTCGCGACAGCCACCCGGCCTGGACGGCGAACCTGATGGCGCATCCGGATGCTGCGGTCTCGGTGCACGGCGTGCGCATTCCCGTGCGCGCCACCCTGGTGACCGATCGCGAGCGCGAGGCCGTCTGGCGCACCTTGGAGCAGAACTGGCCGGGCTACCGCGGCTACGAGCGCAGCTCGGGGCGCATCCTGCGGATCTTCCGACTCGTTCCGACCCTGAGTGGCGAGCAGCTCGCGACGGCGACTACTGTGCTGCGAGCAGCGCGGAACGCTCCGGATGCCGGTCGAACCACTCGGCGACGTACCAACACGTCGGCGTGATCGGGCCTGCGCCCTTCGACTCCACGTCGTCGACAGCAAACGCGACGAGGTCACTCGCGTAGCCCTTACCGCGATACTTCGGAATCGTCACGGTGTGATGCATGACCGTACCCGCCCCGTGGTCTTGGTACTCGAGCATGCTGACGACGTCGCCATCGACCCGCATCGTGTAACGGTGCGCGTCGGGCTCGTGCGAAAACTCCGTGGCCATGATGCCGAGGCTACGCCCAGCAATCCTTGAACGCACGGACGTAGGCTGCGGCTATGACGATCCGCGATATCGAACTGACCACCATTGACGGCACACCAGCGTCGATGGCCGACTACGCAGACAAGGTCGTCATGGTGGTGAACGTCGCCTCGAGGTGCGGTCTCACCCCGCAGTACGAGAAGCTCGAGGAGCTGCAGAAGCAGTACCAAGACCGCGGCTTCACCGTGCTCGGCTTTCCCTGCAACCAGTTCTTGGGGCAGGAGCCTGGCTCGACAGAAGACATCAAGGAGTTCTGCTCCACCACCTACGGCGTGACGTTCCCGATGATGGACAAGATCAGAGTCGGTGGTCGTGGAAAGCACCCGCTCTACGCCGAACTGACCCAGGTCAAAGACGGCAACGGCAAGGCTGGCAGGGTGACGTGGAACTTCGAGAAGTTCGTCATCACGCCGGATGGTGCGATCTCGCGGTTCCGCCCGCAGACCCAGCCCGACGCACCCGAGGTCATCGCGGCCATCGAAGGCGGGCTCGCCCGGGCCGACGCGTCCTGAATCGTGAGAGCTGAGGGCTAGTCCTCCGACTCGCCCATCAGCTCTTCGATCTTGCGCCGATCGCGCTTGGTTGGTCGCCCGGCTCCGCGCTCGCGCACTCCCAGAAAGAGTCGTTCCTCTTTCGGCGGCAGGGGAGGGCTGTTGTCTTCGTACGCTTCGGCCGCCAGCGGTGCTCCCACGCGCTTGACGTAGATACCGCGGACGAGGACGATCCGGGGCGGTCCGCCTTCCACCCGAAACTGGATCTCGTCGCCGGCTTTCAGATGCTGGGCAGGCTTGGCGCGCTCCCCGTTGATGCGCACGTGTCCGGCCTTGCAGAGCGACGTCGCGGCAGAGCGCGTCTTGACCAGGCGCACGGCCCAGAGCCACGAGTCGACTCTGCCGCCGGACGAGACGGCGTCAGCCAAGGGTGCCGACCTTCTGCACCCGATCGACGAGCACGCGCCACGGGCCGACCAAGAGCGCGTCGGGAACGGAGGCGCGGTGCACGGTGCGCGAGACCTTGGCTTCGATACGCCACACGAATCGGTCGCGAGATGCCGCATCGCGCCCGACAGTGCCCCACGGGCACGCGTGAACCAGCGTCGCCCACTCGTCGGTGTCGTCGTCGGCCTCGGGCTCTACGCGCCACTGCTGCCGGAGTCCGGCAAAGCCGCCAGTGCGCACGACCAGGATGCTCAGGCCTGCGGCCCGGTCATCCTTTCGTTGCACCATCGACTGTGTCCTCTGGGATCGGGACTCCCACGCCGGTCCAGCCGGCTCGTACCGCGGCCACCTCGGCCGATGAGCCACCGTACCGTTTAGCAGCAGCCGTGATGGTCGCGGAAGCGAAGGCCGCGAAATCGGTGGTCGGCTTCAGGCCGGAGAGCAGTGTGTCGTACCAGATCTGCCCCGCCTTCTTCCACGCGTGCCCGCCCAGTCGGTGCGCCACCAGGTAAAAGGCCCGATTCGGGATGCCCGAGTTCAGATGCACGCCACCCTCGTCGTCTGCGGTCTTCACGTAGTGCGCGAAGTCGGCCGGCTGCGGGTCTTTGCCGAGCCGAGGATCGTCATACGCCGTGCCGGGCGCCTTCATCGAGCGCAAGGCGACGCCCTTCACGCTCGGGGTAAACAGCCCCTCGCCGATCAGCCAGCTCGCGGTAGCCGCTGTCTGGTTCTTGGCGTACTGCTCGACGAGCGAGCCGAACACATCCGAGATCGATTCGTTGAGCGCTCCCGGCTGATCCTTGTAGATGAGGCCAGCGGTGTATTGCGTCACGCCGTGGGTCAGCTCGTGACCGATCACGGTGAACGACGAGGTGAAGCGGCCGAATACTTGGCCGTCGCCGTCGCCGAAGACCATCCGGTCGCCGTTCCAGAAGGCGTTGTCATAGAGCGAGCCGTAGTGGACCGTGCCGTCGAGGGGGAGCCCTTGCCCGTCGATTGAGTTGCGGCCGTAGACCTCCGAGTAGAGCGCGAAGGTTGCTCCGAGACCGTCGTACGCCTCGTTGACGGCGACATCTGCGACCGGGTCGTCCCCTTCCGAGCGCACCGTCCGGCCCGGGAGAGTCTCGGTGCTGTGCGCGTCGCTGATCGTGCGGTTCGGCGCATCCGTCAGTTCGGCGACCAGGTTGTGTTCAGCGTCAAGGCTCAGGGTGAGCCGGGCCGCCCGTTTCGGTTCGTCGTGCACCAGGGTCTGCTGCGCCGCGATGGCTGCCTGCTGAAACTCAGGCGCATCTGACTGCGCGAGGCGGCTGAGCAGGTAGGGAGGGACGATTCCGACGGACATGCCGCCACGCTACGCCGCACCGCCGAGAGTGTGCGCAGAGTGTCCACTTATCTCAGCGCGTCGAGCACCGTCTCAAGGTGGGTCGCGTCGCGTTCGTACGCCGCGGCGTCAGCGAGCAAGTGGGGTTTGGCCAGCTCGCTGGCCTTGCGGCTGGAAAACTCCGCCAGATCACGAAGGCGGACGATTGCCATGCGCACGACCTCATCCGCGTCTTCGTCGGAGCCATAGGCGTCAAGAAGCAGTTGGAGGCGACGTCGAGACTGGTCAGCGGGCGCGGCGCCAGCGGGCTGATCGGCGGTCAACGGCACGATGCGAGTGGCGAGGTAGGCAATGTCCCAGAGCCTTGGTCCCGGTGAGCACGTGTCGAAGTCGATCGCGCCCACGATCCAGCCACCCTCGAACGCCAGATTGTGCGGAGCGAAATCGTTGTGGCAGATGACCTCGAGAGGCGGATGCGACGGCACCTGCCAGATCGCCCCGGCAAGGTCAAACCCTTCCGAGGCGTCATGAAGTGCGCGCAGGTGTCTCGCGGCATCCTCGAGAACCTCGTCTGACCACACCCACGCGGGCAGTGGATACAGCGGCACGTCGCCCACGACGAACGACAGCACCTCGTGGTCGCCATCACGTGACAGTGCCCGCGGCACCCATTCGATCCCCGCGGCGTGGAGGTGAGCAAGGAAGCGATGGATGGTGACGGTCCACGGTCCCGCATTCCTCACGACGGTGTCGCCAACTCGCCGCACTGAGCTCATGTTGCCGCCGGCCAGCTCCTCGTCCACAGGGGGAGCTTAGGCTGGAGGGATGGAACGCCCGAGTCACGACGCCTCGCAACGCAGGCCGCACGGCTCGACCGATGCCTGGGTCGACGGGCCAGACGGCCGCTTCTGGGGAACGTACGGCGCTGCCGGGCTGCTGCTCGCGCATCCCGACGCGGGGGTGTTGTTGCAGCACCGCGCGGTCTGGAGTCACCACGGCGGTACGTGGGGCGTGCCGGGTGGCGCGCGCAAGCAGGATGAGCCGCCGGAGGCCGCGGCGATTCGCGAGGCAGACGAGGAGGCTGGAGTCCCCCCCGAACTCGTCCGCGTGCTCGGCACCTCGGTGTTCGACGTCGGCTACTGGAGCTACACGACGGTGCTCGCGCGCTCCATCGAGTTCTTCGAACCCTACGTGGGCGACGCCGAGAGCATCGCCATGAGCTGGGTGCCATTCGCGGATGTCGCGGGGTTGCCCCTGCATCCCGGACTCGCGTCAAGCTGGCCGGCGTTGCGTTCGCGACTCGCGGAGCTCGACCCCGAGCTCGCCTAGTTCACTACCAACTCATTCGCGGCAGAGCGCTACGCCGAAACCGGCTCGGCCAGAGACGCCTTCCAGGCGACGAGCGCACGAACGGTTGCACTGGCATCGTTGGCGAGTGCACGCATGACGTCGTCTGGCACGTAGAAGTTCACCGCGACCCAGCCGCGCACTGCCTCGTCATCGTCGTGCGAGAGTTCGCGCAGCACGTCGCATGGCGCCGCCTCGTTGCGTGCGACGCAGCCGCGCACACCGGCGTCGGCATCGTGCGCCAATCGCTCGAACAGGTCGACCGGGGTGTGGTACGAACTGGCGACGCTTTCGCGAATCTTGGGGTTCGCGTTCTCGGCGAGCAGGCGCAATCGCAGCACCTTGCTGTCGGTAAAGGGCGGCGCGGGATGCAGCGCCGCCGCCTGCTCAGGGGTGAGCATCGAGGGCGCCGCAGCTCGCATCCGCGCACGCTGAGCGGGCGTGTTGAAGCGAATGCACGACATATTGGCAGGCTACGCCTTCACACTGAGCCCTGCTTCGCAACCCGCCGTGTACACCAGGGATGACCGCAGCGCAGGAAACGCTGGCAGGCTAGCTCGCCTGGTTCCAACCGACCAGCGTGCGATGCGGCGCCTCGAAGAAACCGTTCTGAGCACGCCGCAACTGCCAACTCGCGTGGAGC
>JBDUBG010000181.1:0-1672 GCA_040004215.1 Pseudolysinimonas sp.
TTCTTCGTCGGTCGAGATCGTTGATCCGACCGGACCCCAGAACTTCCTCAAGGCGAAGCGCGCGATCACGCGTGCTTTCTTGCTGGCCGCGAGGCGGTCACGAGCCTGTGAGGCGTAGAACGCCACGTGCTTGGTCTCTTGGGCGGCGATCCGTTTGAGCAACTCGGCGAGCACCGGGTGATTCTCTTGCTTCGCCATCCGCAGGTACGCGGCGTTGGCAGACCATTCGTTGGCAGCGCCCCACGCCATGTGAACCGCCACGAAATCCAGGCCAACCAGGCCGCCCATCAGCGACTGCTTGATCGGGTCGAGCCGGTCTTTCCAGCCGAGCTTGACCCGGTTGGCCTTCAACTCGTCGAAGCTCATTTCGATGCCGTGCTTTGCCAATACCGCAGCCAGGGCTTCGCCGTGCCAGAACTCCTCACGGTTCCACATCGTCATGAAGGCCCCGATCTCGGGCTCCTTGTGGGACGGCGTGGTCAGCAGGTCGCGCAGGTAGCAAACCGTGTGATATTCCACATTGCACATATAGACGAGCGAGCGCAGTGTCGAGGCAGGAAGCGGGTGGCGGTCGAACTCATCGAAGTCAAGATCGCCCCAGGCAACGGCGGTGGAGTTCGTCGTGTACTTGTCGATGTCGAATGCCATGGTGAGTCCTTCAGTTCGCGGTTTCGGAAGCGCGATCGGCCTGCAGTGCTTTCGCGTCCATCACATCACGCTTTGGTGAACGATTGCCGCGTTTCCACTTGTCGATCTTCCAGTTTCTTCGTTGCGCTTCGCGTGCAAGTTGGGTGTCGGGGTTCACCGCATGGGGATTTCCCAGGAGTTCGAGCCACACCAGGTCTGCGTGACTGTCACCGTAGCCGTACGAGGCCGCCAGGTCGAGCCCATGCTCTTCGGCGTATTGACGCACCCAGGCGGCGCGAGCTTCGTCGACCAGGGGAGGTTTCGCGAGGTAGCCGGTGAGCACGCCGTTCTTCTCGTGCATGTGCCCGCCCACCACGTCGTCGAAGAGGCCGGCGAGCGGCTCGGCGAGTGTTTCGATCGAGCCGGTGACGAGCACCGTGCGATGACCGGCGTCGCGGTGCGCCTTGATGGCCTGGATGGCCTCGGGGCTGGTGTGGCGGTACATCGTGTCGGCGAATCCACCGTGCACGATCCGATCGAGTCGGGCTACCGGCATCCCCTCGTATCGGCGCAGGAACGAGCGGATGAACTCGCCACGGTCGCGACGTTCTGCACGCAGGTAGCCGCGCAGCGATCCGAGAATCGAGAGCGCTTCTGCCGGCCACGCGGCCTTGCGGACGCCTGCCGAACGCACCCAGAGGTATTGCTGAACGATGTTCGAGTCGACAACGGTGCCCTCGAGGTCGAAGACCGCCAGCACGTCGGATCGCACTGCAAGTTCATGAGACGGCGGAGCCGCAGCTTGCGCTGCCGCTTTCTTCGCCGCCCGCTTCGCCGAGAACTCCGTGGTGAGCGCGATGACCGACGGGAAGTGGACGTTCATCATGTAGTCCTCCCAGTCGATCGCCGCGATATCGAAGCCGAACTCGGCTCGCTTCGCCACGGGCAGGGAGTCGTGCAGCGCGCGCAGGTTGCGGTCGTCGAAGATGATCTCGGTCTGCACATAGACGAGATAGAGCTGATTGAAGTTGCGCAGCGTCTTCAG
>JBDUBG010000034.1:0-5543 GCA_040004215.1 Pseudolysinimonas sp.
CCATCTCGAAGCCAAGTTCGGCAAGGGTGGCAAGGCGCGACTCTACCTCGGTGCCAGCGTGCAAACCCCCGCTCGCCCCAACGGAGCCTGATCAGCCGTTACAGCAGCGTCGACACCGGGTTCTCGATCCGGCGGACGAACGCCGCCATCCACTCGGCCGCCACGGCGCCGTCGATCACGCGGTGATCGGCAGAGAGAGTGACGGTCATGACGGTGCCGACGGCGAGTTCGCCGTCCACCACAACGGGCTGAGTCTTCGCGGCGCTGACGGCGAGGATGCCGGCCTGCGGCGGGTTGAGGATCGCCGAGAACTCGTCGACCCCGTACATGCCGAGGTTCGAGATCGAGAAGCTGCCACCCTCAAGCTCATCCTGCCGCAGCTTGCCGGCCCGTGCTCGCTCGGCCAACTCGCCCACCCGGGCGCTGACCTCGACGAGGCTGATCGAGTCGACATTGCGCACGACCGGCGTGAGCAGTCCGCCCTCAACGGCGACGGCGACGGCCAGGTCAACGCTCTCGAAGCGACGGATGTAGTCGCCGCCCCAGATCGCGTTGGCTGCGGGGACGTCACGCAGCGCTCCCGCCACTGCCTTGACCACGAAATCGTTGACCGAGACCTTGCGCTCGGCCGCCGCGTTGACCTCGGCACGCAGCGCGAAGAGCCGGTCAACCCGCACGTGCGCGGTCAGGTAGAAGTGCGGCACCGTGGTCTTGCTCTCGGTGAGCCGGCTGGCGATCGCGCGCCGCATTCCGGTCAACGGGATATCGACAAAGCCGGCGCCGCCGACTGAGGGCACGGCCGCGTTCGGAACGGGAGTCGCCGACTCGGTGGCACCACCCAGGTCGCGCCGGACGATTCTGCCTCCGGGTCCGGTTCCGGTCAACGCGCTCAGCTCGAGGCCGCGTTCGCGCGCCAGGCGGCGCACGATGGGGCTCGCGAAGGTGCGGTCGCCCGGCCCGGATTCCGAGGGTTCCTCCGACGACGAATCCGCCACCAGGCTCGTCGTCGGAGGAGGTTCAGGGGCGGGAGCAGCAGGCTCTCGCGTGTCGGCTACGGGGGCCGGGGACGGCGTGACGCCCGTGGCGGCCAAGGCTGGGCCCAGGTCTTCCTTGCCTTCACCCGCTTCCAGGACGATGGCAATCGGGTCACCAACGGCGATGTTGTCACCGGGCTGCGCGATGAGCTTGCCGACGGTGCCGGCCACCTCGGCCGCGAACTCCACGACCGCCTTCTCGGTCTCGATGTCGGCAAGCGGGTCACCGACCTCGATGGTTTGGCCCTCGGTCACCGACCAGGCTTGGATTGCCGCTTCGGTCGCCGAAGCCAGCACCGCTGGCATCCGGATCACGATCGCCATCAGTTGCGCCCCATGCCCGCGCGGATCAGTTCGAGGCCAGCCACAACCTCAGCGGTCTGAGCGATCGCAGCCCGTTCGAGCACTTTCGAGATGCTCGGGCTTGCCTCGCCGCCGGTGACCCGTTGGATCGGCTGGTCGAGCCAGTCGAAGAAGCGACGCTGCAGCTCGTCGGCCAACCAGCCGCCGTACGAAGTTCCGCGCGCTCCCTGTTCGACCAGGAGCACGGCATTCGTCTTCTTGATGCTCTCGCCGATGGTGTCCCAGTCGATCGAGGCGCGGTCGAGCCAACGCAGGTCGATGAGCTCGCCGTCGATGCCGGTCTGCTCGATGGCCTCGAGCGCGTGGTGCACCATCGAGAGGTAGCTAATGACGGTGACGTCGCTGCCTTCGCGGCGGATCGCCGCCTTTCCGGGCGGCAGGATGTAGTCGAGGTCGACGCCCTCGGGCAGCTGGTCTGCGCGGCCGTAGAGGTCGACGTGCTCGATGACAAGCACCGGATCTTCGAGCGCGAGCGCCGCATTCATGAGGCCCACGTAGTCGGCGGCGGTCGACGGGGCGACGATGCGCCAGCCGGCGGCGGTCGCGAAGATCCCCGCGGGGTCCATCAGGTGCTGCGAGCCGTAGCCGGAGCCCATCGCGACCTTGGTGCGCAGCACGAGCGGCATGTGGTTGTCGCCGCCGAACATGTGCCGCGCCTTGCCGATCTGGTTGAAGATCTGGTCGGCGGCGACCCACATGAAGTCGGGATACATGAACTCCACGACGGGGTGGAAGCGGCCGTCGAGCGCCATGCCCGCGGCGAGGCCGGTGAAGGCGTTCTCGCTGATCGGGGTGCCGAGCACGCGATCGGGGCCGTACTTCTTGGCCAATCCCTTGGTCGCGCCGTTGGTGCCACCGTTCAGGCGATGCACGTCTTCGCCGAACACCACGATGCGCGGGTCGGCCTCCATCTGGCGGTCCATGGTCTCGGCCACGGCATCCACGAACTTGATGTCGCGCCAGGCGCCGGTGTGGGTGAGGGGGTCGAACACGGTCAGAGCGTCCAACTCGTGGCCGTCGCTGCGGATGCCCACGTCGACGAAGCCGGGGTCGGGCCAGAGCTCTGGGCGGATGCGGCGCTTGCTCGCGTCATCCGGGTCCGCTTCGAGCATGGTCGCCACCGCCGCCGTCATCGCCGCCTGCGCCTGCGACCGCACGGAGTCGACGCCTGCTGCGTCAATCAGGCCGCGCTTGGTCATCTCGCGGGCCACCCGGGTCAACGGGTCGCGCTCGCGCCACTCGGCCTCTTCGTCTTTGCTGCGGTAGCCGAACGCACTGCCGGGATATGGGCCGTTCTGGTGGAAGAAGCGATAAACCTCTGCCTCGACAATCGCCGAACCCTCGCCCGACCGCAACCGCTCGGCGGCCTCCTGGGTCGCCAGGTGAACGGCGAGCGGATCCATTCCATCGACCTTCCAGCCCGGCAGGCTGAAGCCCTGCCCGCGCACCGACAGCCGGGTGTCTGCTGACACCTCACTGACATTGGTGGACACGGCGTACAGGTTGTTCTCGACGAAGAACAGCAGCGGGAGCTTCCAGACCGACGCGAGGTTCATCGTCTCGAGCACCGAGCCGATCTGGCTTGAACCGTCACCGTAGTAGCTGATCGTCAGATCGTGCGTGCCGCCATGCTTCTGCGCGAAAGCATTGCCCGCCGCGAACGGAACGCCACCGCCGACGATCGCGTTGGTGCCCAGCGCTCCGGCCTCGAGCCACTGCAGGTGCATCGATCCACCCCGGCCGCCCGAGAAACCCTGCGACAGGCCGAGAATCTCGGCGAGAGTGCGTTGCAGTAGTGCCTGCACCTCGTCGGTCACCAGCGTGCTGAGCTCGAAGCGGCCATCGGTGACGTGGGTCAGCGCCTTCGCGAGAAACTGGTGATGGCCACGGTGAGATCCGGTCACCCCATCGGCGCTGCTCAGGCCGATGATCGAGCCGACCGCTCCGCCCTCTTGGCCGATGCTGGAGTGCGCGGGCCCGTGCACGAGGCCTTCGCCCGCGAGCTCGAGAACCGACTCCTCGAAGGCGCGGATCAGGTGCAACTCGGCGAGCATCCCGGTCAGCAACTGGGGATCGGCGTCTTTCCAGTCCTGGCCGGTGGTAGAAAGTTCGACCCAGTCGGTTCCGGTTTCCAAGCGACGGCGTTTCGGCATCTTCCGGTCTTTCGCTCACGCGGCGCGCTGCAATGCGCGCAGGTCGCGTGTGTTGACAATAACGCGGGATTGAATCCAATACAAGGGCAACAGCCGATTTTCACTGGCATTTACACTCCATTTGGGACAAGATGTATCCAATCAAGCAATGGAGGTCGACATGGCAGGAATTCCCGGCTTGCGCGGTTCTGACCACATCGGGATCACGGTGCCCGACCTCGACGAAGCCGAACGTTTTCTGGTCGACGTGCTCGGCGCTGAGGCGATCTACACCCTCGGCTCGAAGCAGTCAGACGACGACTGGATGCAGGTCCACATCGGAGTCGACCCGCGCACGGCGATCCGCGAGATCCGCTTCTACCGCCTCGGCAACGGTTCCAACATCGAACTGTTCGAGTATCAGCCAGCTGGCGCCGACGAGCCGCAGCGACCTCAGCCGCGTAACAGCGACATCGGTGGGCACCACATCGCTCTGTACGTCGATGACATGGAAGCTGCAATCGCTCACCTGCGCGCGCACGGGGTCGAGCCCATGGGCGAGCCAACCGCGAGCAAGGGAGCTGCGGAGGGTCAGCGCTGGCTCTACTTCCGCAGTCCCTGGGGAATGCAGTTCGAACTGGTCAGCTACCCCGACGGCAAGGCATACGAGAAGGATGCGCCAGCGAAGCTCTGGCACCCCGCCCGGCCAGCCGAGTGAGCACGGTCGCGGCAGAATGAACGAGATGACTCTTCAGCTGTCAACACACGGTGCCGCCGGCGCCCGCATCGCTGCAGAACTGCGCGAGGCGATCCTCACCGGCGAGCACGCTCCCGGCGCCCGGATTCGGCAGGAGGATCTCGCGGGTCGGCACGGCGCGAGCCGACTGCCGGTGCGTGAGGCGCTGCGGATGCTGGAGGCCGAGGGTCTGGTGACTCTCGTCGCGAACACCGGCGCCTGGGTGTCGAGCCTGAGCCTGACCGAGTGCGAAGAGATGTATCAGATTCGCGAGCGGATCGAGCCGCTGCTGCTGCGCCTCAACGTGCCTCTGATCAGAGAAGACGACATCGCCACACTGGAAGTGCTCGCCGAGGCGATGGAGCGCTCAGACGACATCGAGGAGTTCCTGCGCCTCGACCGCGAGTTTCACCTCTCGTGCTACACCGCAGCCGAGACCAGCGTGCTCGGCGACCTCGTGCTGCGGCTGTGGAATCGGACGCAGCACTACCGCAGAGCATTCACACGCGTGTTTCGCTCGGAAGGCGACCGCAGCGTGCATCATGAACATCAGCTGCTCGTGTCGGCGCTTCGACGGCGAGACGCCGATGAGGCGGAGCGCGTGCTCGCAAGCCACATTCGGCGCACCAGGCTCGAACTGGCTCGCCACCCCAACGTCTTCGACAACTAACCCACCCAGCCACATCAGGAGGAAGCACCATGGCCATCGCGACCATCAACCCCGCCACCGGCGAAACCGTCAAGGAGTTCGCGGCTGACGACGCCACCACCATCGACCACAAGATCGGCGAGGCGGAGGCCGCGTACCAGTCGCTGAAGTCCACCACCTTCGCCCAGCGGGGCGAGTGGATGCGGGCCGCAGCTGACCTGATCGAGCAGGAGGCGGACGACACGGCGCGCATCCTGACTCTCGAAATGGGCAAGCCGCTGGCTCAAGCCAAGGGTGAGGTGCTCAAGTGTGCCAAGAACCTGCGCTTCTACGCCGACCACGCCGAGTCGTTCCTGGCCGACGAGCCACTGGCCGACCCGTCGAGCGTCGGAGCCTCGCGCGCTTACGCCGTGTACCAGCCGCTCGGCGTCGTCCTCGCCGTCATGCCCTGGAACTATCCGCTCTGGCAGGTGATCCGTTTCGCAGCGCCGGCGCTGATGGCGGGCAACACCGGCCTTCTGAAGCACGCGTCCAACGTGCCCCAGGCGGCGCTTTACCTAGACACGATCTTCGAGCGCGGCGGTTTCCCGGTGGGTTCGTTCCGCACTCTCTTGATCGGATCGCGGGAG
>JBDUBG010000145.1:0-5538 GCA_040004215.1 Pseudolysinimonas sp.
CGACTCTTGAGGTCGAGCGCGACATCGGTGCCAATCGCCTCGAGGCGCTTGTCGACCTCGGTGTCGACGCGCGACACGAAGAACGACGCGACCGACTGGATGGTGGAGAGGTCGATGCCCGCAGCCTTCGCCTGCTCCAGACCGGTCAGGTACGCGTCGATGACCGCCTTGTGGCGTTCGAGGCTGAAGATCAGGGTGACGTTGACGCTGATCCCGACAGCGGTGGCGGCCGTGATCCCTGCGAGTCCCTCGACCGTTGCGGGGATCTTGATCATGACGTTCGGCTTGTTGACCTTGCCCCAGAGCTGTTTGGCCTGGGCGATGGTGCAAGCAGAGTCGTGCGCGAGCCCCGGCTCGACCTCGATCGAGACGCGGCCATCGACGTGACCGCTCTTCTCATAGACCGGAGCGAAGATGTCGCAGGCCGCCGCGACGTCGCCCGTGATGATGTCAAACACGGCCGTCGTGACAGGTGTGCCGGCCGCGGCGAGCTCTGCGACCTTGTCGTCGTAGCCGTTGCCCGTTGCCAGAGCGTTCGCGAAGATCGTCGGGTTGGTCGTGACGCCGACCACATTCCGCGTGTCGATGAGCTCTTGCAGCCCACCCGAGACGATTCGCTCCCGAGAGAGATCGTCGAGCCAGATGCTGACGCCGATCGCGGAGAGTTCTGCTGTCTTGCTGTCTGCCATGGTCCTAGTTCCTGGTTTCTGGTTCTCGGTGGTGGGGGTGTCGGGGGAGATCAAGCTGTCGCGGCGGCGATTGACTCTTTCGCCGCTGAGATTGCATGATCGGTGGTCAGACCGAACTTCTCGTAGAGCGTCTTGTAGTCAGCCGACGCGCCGTAGTGCTCGATCGAGACACTGCGGCCGGCGTCGCCGAGGTATGGCGCCCAGGTGAGCGCGATGCCCGCCTCAATCGAGACCCGGGCCTTGACCGCCTTCGGAAGCACCGACTCGCGGTACGCGTCGCTCTGCTCGGCGAACCATTCCTGGCACGGCACGGAGACAACACGGGCGTTGATGCCGTCGGCTTTGAGCTTCTCGCGAGCATCCACGGCGATCTGCACCTCCGACCCCGTGGAGAGAAAAATCACGTCGGGAGTGCCATTCGGAGCCTCGGCCAGGATGTACGCGCCCTTCGAGACGTTCTTCGCCGAGGCGAAGGTGTCGCCGCTGGCGTCTCCGTCGCCCCGCTCGAACACCGGAAGGTTCTGCCTGCTGAGCGCCAGGCCGGCCGGGCCGTTGCGGCGCTCCAGAATGGTCTTCCAGGCGTAGCCGACCTCATTGGCGTCTGCGGGGCGCACAATGTCGAGCTGGGGGATCGCCCGCAACGCCGTCAGGTGCTCGATCGGCTGATGAGTCGGTCCGTCTTCACCCAAAGCAATCGAGTCGTGAGTCCAGACGTAGATCGCTGGCGCCTTCATCAGCGCCGCGAGACGCACGGCACCGCGCATGTAGTCGCTGAAGGTCAGGAAGGTGCCGCCGAACACGCGGGTGTTTCCGTGCAACACGATGCCGCTCAAGATGGCGCCCATCGCGTGCTCGCGGATGCCGAAGTGCAAGACGCGTCCGTAGGGATCGCCGGGCCACTCGTGCGTCGACCGCTCGGTCGGGATGAACGATGGCGCGCCCTCGACGGTGGTCAGGTTGGACTCTGCGAGGTCGGCCGATCCGCCCCACAGCTCAGGCATGAGCGGTGCGATCGCGTTGATCACCTTGCCGCTTGCGGCACGGGTCGACACGTCTTTGCCTGCTTCGAAGACCGGAAGAGCTTCTTCGATGCCGCCGGGCAGTTCATGAGCCTGCATGCGATCGAACAGCTTCTTGCGTTCCGGGTTAGCCGCAGCCCAGGCGTCGAAGCCCTTCTGCCACTCTGCGTGCGCTTCTGCACCACGATCGATCGCTTTGCGAGTGTGGTCGATGACCTCCTGTGCCACGTCGAAGTTCTTCTCGGGGTCGAAGCCGAGCACCGCCTTGAGGCCACGCAACTCGTCGGCGCCGAGCGCAGATCCATGAATCTTGCCGGAGTTCTGCTTCGTCGGACTTGGCCAGCCGATGATTGTCTTGACGATGATCAGCGACGGCTTGTCGGTCATGGCCTTCGCAGCCTCAATCGCGTCGAACAGCCCCTGCGGGTCTTCGACGTACTGACCGGTCTTCTTAAAGTCGACAACCTGAACGTGCCAGCCATAGGCCTCGTAGCGAGCCTTCACATCCTCGTCGAGAGCGATGTTGGTGTCGTCTTCAATGGAGATCTGGTTGCTGTCGTAGAAGGCGATGAGGTTGCCGAGCTCCTGCACGCCGGCGAGCGAGCTCGCCTCGCTCGAGATGCCCTCCTCGATGTCGCCGTCGCCCGCAATCGTGTAAATGAAGTGGTCGAACGGACTCGTACCAGGCTCGGCGTCGGGGTCGAAGAGACCGCGTTCGTAACGCGACGCGTAGGCGAAGCCGACAGCTGACGAGATTCCCTGCCCGAGTGGTCCTGTGGTGATTTCGACTCCGTCGGTGTGGCCGTACTCCGGGTGGCCAGGTGTCTTCGAGCCCCAGGTTCGCAGTTCTTCCAGGTCTTTCAACTCAAGACCGTATCCGCCGAAATAGAGCTGGATGTAGAGGGTCAGCGAGCTGTGCCCCACCGAGAGAATGAAACGGTCGCGGCCGATCCACTCGTTGTCGTGTGGGTCACGACGCATCACCTTCTGGAAGAGCAGGTAGCCGAGCGGGGCGAGGCTGATCGCCGTTCCCGGATGGCCGTTCCCGACTTTCTCGACGGCGTCAGCCGCCAGGACTTTGACCGTCTTCACGGCCTGGTCGTCCAGATCATCCCAAGAGAGTGTTGCCACGTGTGTGTCGCCCTTTCGATGCTTGGCGAGGCGAGAAAGCCCCGGCAGGAAGCCGCTCACCGATTCGACGTCATCGGCTTTCCGCAGGCAGCCCGGTGATCGGCAAGGGGAGCGATCTGGGGGATGCGACCGCGGTCGGCAAGCACAGCAAGCATACCGAGGCGCCCGGCCCCGCCGTGCGGTACGCAGCCATCATGAAGGAACGGTCAGAGAGTGTCACATACACTGATTGACGTACCCCAAGCGATCCGAGGAGCCATGCAGGGAGCCGTCCAGACCCACGACGGAGCCGTCGTTCCGCGGCGTAACCCCGGTGTCGGCTCTCGCATCGTCCGCAAGGCTGGTGCCTATGTCGCGCTGACGAAGCCACGCGTGATCGAGCTGCTGCTCGTCACCACCGCACCGGTGATGGTGCTGGCGGCTCACGGCATCCCGAATCTCTGGCTGGTACTCGGCACGCTCGTGGGCGGGACGTTGAGCGCAGCGTCGGCCAATGCATTCAACTGCTACATCGACCGCGACATCGACCGCGTCATGAAGCGCACCCAGAAGCGTCCACTCGTCACCGGAGCCCTGAAAGATGGCGAGGCCCTCGCCTTCGCGTGGATCACCGGGTTCATCTCGATTGCTTGGCTCTGGTACTTCACGACGCCGCTTGCGGCGATTCTCTCGGCGGCCGCCATCGCGTTCTATGTGGTCGTTTACACCCTCATTCTTAAGCGGCGCACTCCGCAGAACATCGTGTGGGGAGGGGCGGCCGGCTGCATGCCCGTGCTCATTGGCTGGGCAGCGGTAACCGGCTCGCTGACCTGGGCGCCGGTCATCCTGTTCGGCATCGTGTTCCTCTGGACGCCGCCGCACTACTGGCCGCTCTCGATGCGCTACAAGGAGGACTACGCCTCGGTCAATGTGCCGATGCTGGCAGTCGTTCGCGGGCGCAAGACCGTCGGGTTGCAGGTCGTGCTCTACGCGTGGGCGACCGTTGCCTGCTCTCTGTTGCTGATCCCGATCGCCTCAATGGGCGTCCTGTTCGCGGTCGTTGCCGTCCTCTCTGGCGCCTGGTTCTTGCTGGAGTCTCACCGCCTCTACTCCTCGGCGATCCGCGTGGGCGACATCAAGCCGATGCGCGTGTTCCACGCGAGCATCACCTATCTGACGCTGGTGTTCCTCGCGGTCGGGCTTGACCCGCTGCTGCACTTGCCGATCCCGTTCTGAGAACGCGTCCGTGACGACCCCCTTCGGCTGGATCGCCCAGCGCGTCACCCTGAGCCCTCGCGCGCTGCGTTGGGGAACCACCGCGGCTCTGGTCGTCAGCATCCTGATCGTGCTCGGCGGGGGAGTGGTGCGTGTCACCGGGTCGGGTCTGGGCTGCCCGACCTGGCCCAGCTGCGAGGGAACATCGATCGCCCCGATTCCCGAACTCGGCATCCACGGCATCATCGAATTCAGCAATCGCCTGCTGACCGTGGTACTGATCGGGGCTGTCGGCTGGGCCATCGTCGCCGCGCGACTGCAGAAGCATCGAGACCGGATGCTCACCCGCCTGGCCTGGTCGATGTTCTGGCTCGTCGTGCTGAACGCGGTCGCTGGCGGGATCACCGTGCTGGTGCAGCTGAACCCCTGGGTCGTGGCCTTGCACTTCGTGTTAGCGATGGGCTTGCTCGCTACCGCAACGCTGACCTGGCATCGCGCCAGATGGCGCGGAGAGCCGGAAGGACTAGCTCCCGCGTTTCCGCGGGTCGTGGCGCGGACGCTGCTTCTCTTCACTGCGGCGCTCGTGGTGGTCGGCACCCTGGTGTCTGGCTCTGGTCCACACTCGGGTGACACCGTCGCGGTTCCTCGTATGGGCCTGGACTGGACCGAAGTCGTGCTGATTCACGCGAGTCTCGCCGTGGTGGTGATCGGCCTGACGATCGCCCTCTACGTCGTGCTGCGCCGCACTCCAGGGGCGGCGCTCGCCCGCCGCACGACGCTCCTGCTGCTGGTGGCGCTGCTGGCACAGGGCGCGATTGGGGGCGTGCAGTCGCTCATTGGCATCCCTGCCGTGCTCGTTGCCCTGCACCTGTTGGGCGCCGCGCTGGTCTGGGTGGGCGCAATTCGCGTGCTGCTCGACGTGGAGCCTGGGTTGTTTGCGCTCAAGCCGATCCCTGCCGACAGCCAGCTGCGCCTGTAGACTGGGAGACAGATTTTCACGCAACGGCGCGTGGCACCAGTGTTGTGAAAAACATGCCGGTCCGAGCGGAATGGTTCGCAGCGGCAGAGAGAAGGTAGCCCCGTGTCCGATGTACTGATCGATCGTCCCGAGCTCTCTGGCCTGGGCCAGTACGAGTTCGGCTGGTCCGACTCTGACGCCGCCGGCGCCTCTGCCCGGCGTGGCATCTCTGACGAGGTCGTGACTGATATCTCGAACCTCAAGAACGAGCCAGAGTGGATGCTCAAGAACCGACTCAAGGCCCTGAAGATCTTCGGCATGAAGCCGATGCCGACCTGGGGCGCCGATCTGAGCGGCATCGACTTCGACAACATCAAGTACTTCGTGCGTTCCACCGAGAAGCAGGCCGCCACCTGGGACGAGCTTCCGGATGACATCAAGCAGACCTACGAGAAGCTCGGCATCCCCGAGGCCGAGCGTCAGCGCCTGGTAGGCGGCGTTGCCGCACAGTATGAGTCCGAGGTGGTCTACCACCAGATCCGCGAAG
>JBDUBG010000246.1:0-5532 GCA_040004215.1 Pseudolysinimonas sp.
TGGGAGACGTTCGGGGCGGCATCTCGCTCCTCCGTTCCTTCGCTGCTCTGGCCTCACGAGCTGCGGAAGTGCATGACCTCAGTGGTCTGGAATCGACGGGGGCTGCGGACGAGGTGCTCGTCCACCGCGTACCAGTCGGCCCGGTCGCCGTCATCACGCCGTGGAACTCGCCGATCTACCTGACCATGAATTGCGTCGCGCCGGCCCTGGCTGCCGGCTGCACTGTCGTGGTCAAGCCCGCTGAGGCGGCGCCGCTGGGTGTCACCGCAGCCCTCGACCTGCTTTCCTCCGCGCTTCCGGCGGGGGTGCTGACGGTCGTGCAGGGGGCGGGCGCCGAAGTGGGCTCGGCGCTCTGCGGGCACCGTGACATCCGAGGCGTCCTATTCGTTGGCGGAACGGCGGCGGGGCGCGAAGTCCTTCACGCGGCCGCGCCCACGATCAAGAAGGTGTCTCTCGAGCTCGGCGGGAACGACCCCGCGATCGTGCTCGATGACGCGGTGCTCGATGAGAGTGCGCTGCGTGAGCTTGTCGCGGGGTGTTATTCGCTCTCGGGTCAGGTGTGCTTCAACATTAAGCGCATCTACGTTCACCGCTCCCGATTTGACGAGTTGCTCGACGGATTCACCCGGTTCGTAGATCAGATTGTGGTCGGGCCCGGCGACGACCCGACCGTTCAGATGGGACCCCTCACGACGGTTGCGGGCTACGCCAACGCCCGACGGCTTCTCGACGAGCTCGCGCAATCTGGAGCGGAGGTGCATGAGGGCGGCGTCTTCTCCACTGGTTCAGTGAATCCCGAAGGGCGTTTCGTGCGGCCCACGGTCGTGACGGGGATCGACCGCGCCCACGAACTCGTGGTCACCGAGCAGTTCGCTCCGATCATCCCGATCATCCCCTTCGATACCGACGACGACGCCGTCTATGAAGCCAATCGAACCGAGTATGGCTTGTGCTCCTCCGTGTGGTCGAGCGACCCAGACCATGCCCGCGCGGTCGCCATGCGCATTCAGGCGGGTAACACGTTCATCAATGCGCACCGCATCGGTGCCAGTGTTCCGCTCGTACCGTTCGGCGGTGTTAAACAATCTGGCCAGGGAAGAAACCACATGCTGCATGCGATCGCGGAATGCACAGAGGAGCACGCGATCGTTCGGTACTCCAGACCAGAAGCTCAGATTCCGGGCATCCAGCCCTGGTCGTCGCTTACTCTCCGCTCGATTGCAGGACCGGTGACGGGGTGACCGACGATCCAGCCTTCGCGGACGCGACGGAGACCCTCACTCGGATGCGTCGCGGTGAATTGTCGAGTCGTGGCGTGCTCGAGAACTACCTCGATCGGATTGAACGACACGGTTGGGTGAACGCCGTGGTCACCGTGGATGCGGACTCCGCGCGCGCGCAAGCCGATGCAGCGGATGCGGCTCACCGCGCGGGAGTCGAGCTCGGCCCGCTGCACGGGCTGCCCATCACGGTGAAGCACGACCTTGAGGTGGGCGGCATGCTCTCGACCTACGGGTCCACATACAACCAGGACCACGTAGCCGTGCGCGATGCCGAGTCTGTTGCTCGCCTCCGTCGCGCGGGCGCGATCGTCTTCGGGCGAACCAACCTGCCCGAGTTCGCTTCGGATGGACAGAGTTACAACGAACTCCACGGTGTCACGCGGAATCCTTGGGACAGCGAGCGCACCCCCGGAGGCTCGTCAGGGGGCTCCGCTGCCGCAGTCGCAGCAGGGATGACAGGGCTCTGCCTGGGCAGCGACCTGGGCGGATCAATCAGGATCCCCGCTGCATGGTGCGGCGTCCCCGGCCTGAAGCCGAGTTGGGGGGTTGTCCCGGTGACCGGCTCTGCACCGACGCCCGAACCCTCTGCGTTCGAGGAGGAGCTTCTTCCCGAGGACGTCGCCGTTTCGGGGCCGCTCGCCCGCAGCGTGGCTGACTTGTCTCTCGCGCTGGACGTGCTCACGTCGAGTGGCAATGGACAGCTGACACCGCGGGTTCTTCCCGCGTCGACGATCGACCCCAGGCGGCCGCTGCGAGTGGCCGCCTGGCTCGATGATGCTAGGGCCCCGACCTCGACAGCGACGCTCAGCGTGCTGGAGGATGCCTGCCGGGATCTCCAGAAGTCGGGAGTACAGGTGGTCCGCACCACGCCCCCTGGGCTGGATCTCGATCGGCTTGAGGAGCTCTTCGAACTCATGTTCATGTCGGATCTTGTCGGGCATGTCGGCGAGGCCAGCTATGCGGAGATGGTCGCGGGTCTCGCGGGCGCGACGAGCTGGATGTCTCGCGTGCACTATCGAGCGGCGACGCTCTCGCACCGCGAGTGGCTCGCTCTCGAGGCAGAGCGCAACGGAGTGCGGCGCGCGTGGGCCAACCTGTTTCGTGACGTTGACGTGCTGATCACGCCTGTCGTTCCGACCACCGCTTTGGCTCACGACCATCGCGAGCCAGTGAATGATCGTGTTCATGTCGTCGACGGTGTTTCACGGCCATGGCGGCCATATCTCACGCGCTGGTGCGGTGCTGTTGGTGTCGCGGGGTTGCCCGCAGTTTCGGTGCCGGTCGGGTTCGACGCGGCGAACCTGCCCGTGGGCATGCAGGTAGTTGGGCCGCTATACGGCGATCGGACCGTGCTCGCTGCGGCAACTCTCATCGAGGGCGTCTGCGGCGGATACCGAATCCCCCCCGCCGTGGCGTGAGAGGGCCGGTCGGAACGCCGGGAAGACTGAAACCGCGCCGAGTTCCTCTGCGAGCTCGGCGGCCGCCGAGCGTATTGTCTCGACAATGACACTCTCGCTTTTCAGCAAGTGGTCAGCGTGGGTCCAGCTGGCGGACAACGAGAAGCGTGGCACCCCCGGGATCCATGGGAGTGCGATCGCAATCGCAGCAACATCGTCGATGGCTTCACCGACACTCCGGGCGAACCCGCAACGGCGTACGTCGGCGAGCTCACGGCGGAGTTGGCCGATCGAGTGGATTCGCCCGTGTCGAGTGATCGGAACGCCGCCAGGGTAGAGCAGCGTCAGGGAATCGGTCGACATCTCGGCCAGCAACGCCTTGCCGCCAGCGACGACGTGCGCGGGGAGCAGCCACCCAGGCCTGACGAGCGCGGGCGACAAGGTCGGCGATGGTTGTGCCCCCGCGACAAAACGGGCGCCATTGCCCTCGAGGATCATCAGATGGACAGTGGCCGGGAGTTTGTGGCGGAGTTTACTGACATGCGGTCTCGCGATACCGATCAAGTCACGCGGAGTCGGAGTGCCCGACGCGAGCGTGGCCATTGCCGGACCGCGCAGGTATGCGCGGTGTTCACCCTGAACCACGTAACCGTGCAGTACCAGCATTTGCAGGATGCGATGTGCGGTCGAGGCCGAAGTCCCGAGGGCGGCTGCAGCCTCAGAAACGAGGATCTGCGATCGCTCGCCGATGAGCGTGAGGAGGGTGAGGGCGCGGTTGACTGAGGAGATCTGATAGGCCGGTTGGCTGAGTTCTTGAGTGGATTCTTGGGTCATGAGCCCTCCCGGGTGTTCGCAAGTAAGGATTGTTTGTCGATCGTGAGCGGCCAGCCGGTGGCGGTTTGGGCTTCGTTGAGCAGTACGCGGAACGCGTCGACGATCAGTGACGCGATCTGGTTCTGGGTGATGGTCGCGATCAGCGGTCCCGTCGCGGCCAACTGCGGGTAGTCGGCTTCACTGAGCGAACGAAGTTCTGCCTGTGTGGCGCGGAGGCCGGCCACTCTCTGTGCCTCTGGGCGCGCCTGATAGTGGGCGAGTGTTGCGGCGAAACTGGTGGCCACTTCGACGAAGACTCGAAAATATCGAGCGGAGGCTTCCGGGGAAAGCCCCAAGTCACGGAGCGCGGTGACGATGTTCTCGGCGAGCAAGCACCAGTTCGGCCCCGACAGTGGCACGCTCATTGCGTCGACGGCCAGGAATGGGTGGACTCGGAATGACTCGATAATCGCGTGAAACATCTTTACGAGCCGCGCCCACGGATCGCCCTCAGGTCCGGCAGCCTCGACAACGGACACAAAGAGCAGGTCGCCGCACGCGGCTAGCAGGTCCTCTTTGTCGGAGAAGTGCCGCCAGACGGCCGAGCGGTCCACCCTGAGCGCCGTTCCGAGGGTCGCCCCAGTCACTCGAACTGCCTCACGGTCGAGGCTGTGACGCGAGATCGACAATGCAGTGTCGGCGATTGTCGCACGGTTGAGTCGCGGGCGTTCTTGACTCTTCATAAAGGAACAATAGGCACTCTCGACTAAACTGTCCACACTGGTGTCACCAGTGATGATAAAACGAGAAGGCATCCTCCATGGCGACGATATTCACGAATGGCCGGTATTTCGAGTCGGGCAGAGGGTCTCGAGCCGGGAGCGTCGCCGTCGTGGATGGCCGAATCGCGGCGATCGGTGGACTTGAGGAGGTCCGCGGCCTGGCGGGCCGCCAGGCGGACGAGATAGACCTCCAGGGAGGACTACTCAGCCCCGGATTCATCGACGCGCACTTCCACCCCCTGATGGGCGGTTTGGAGCGCTCGATGTGCGACCTCGGCCCCGCAACGAGCGCTCACGAGTGCTTTGAGATCGTCGCGACTTTTGCCCAGATGAACCCAGATGACTCGTGGATCGGCGGCGGTGGATGGAGCCTGGATCTCTTCCCCGGAGGCACTCCGACTCGGCACGACCTTGACGCGGTCGTTCCCGACCGTCCCGTGATCCTGCGCAGTGCCGACCGGCATGTGTCGTGGGTGAACTCCCGGGCGTTAGAGATCGCAGGCGTCACAGCCGACACCCCTGACCCCGGCGACGGGCGGGTCGTGCGGGACTCTCAGGGGGCCCCGTCGGGCATTCTCTATGAGGGAGCGATCGCCCTCGTCGGACGTGTGGCACCGGCGCCGGAGCAGAACGCGCTCAAGCGCGGGCTGCTGGTCGCCCAGGAGTACGCGACGAGTCTCGGGATAACCGGCTGGCAGGATGCCCTCCTCCGGGTACAGGAGAACGGCGTCGACTCACTCGACGCCTACCTTGAGGCTCTGTCAGAAGGCTCGCTGAACGTCAAGGTGACGGGTGCGCTCTTGTGGGACCGCGCTCGCGGACTGGAGCAGCTGCCGGAGCTCGTCGCGCGCCGAGAGCGGGCTGAGGGCCACAGCGATCGGTTCCGCGCCGACTCGGTCAAAATCATGCTCGACGGGATTCCCGAGAGCTTTACAGCACTCCTCTCGCATCCATACCACGACGAGCACGGTCACCCGACCGACAACAGCGGTCTTCGATTTATCGACTCTGCCTCGCTGAGTCAGATCGCCCGCGCGCTCGACGCCGAGGGGTTCCAGATGCACTTCCACGCGATCGGCGATCAAGCTGTGCGCGAAGGGTTGGATGCGGTAAAACATGCCATTGTGCTGGCCATTAACAAGGGGTTGCAACGCCTGCGCCTGAAGAGTTTCCTCTGGGGAAGACTTCGTCATTGATATCGGAGTATGAACATGAATAAACCCGTTTTTGCAGTCGTCGTCTGTTTCAACGGGCAAC
>JBDUBG010000252.1:0-5502 GCA_040004215.1 Pseudolysinimonas sp.
AGCAACGCGATGACCGGCTCCAGACCGTGGTGATCGCCTCGGTAGCCGTGCACGAGCAGAATCGTCTGCGCGGCATCGCTCGGACCGTACTCCCAGTACCGCGTTGTGCTGCCCAGCACCGTGACCTCCGCCGCACGGACAGGGATCTGGGCCAGGGCGGCGGCGTGGGGCGTCGGGACGGTCATCCGGCTCAGTTTAGGCGGGGTGTCTGTTCGTTAGGCTCGACGCGTGACAAGGGAACCCCAATGACAGTGGATGCCGCACCCTCCGCGCAGCCAGGTGACAGTGATGCCGTCGAACTCTGCGCGTTGCTGTGGGCGCACCCCGGGCACGAGCAGGGTCTCGTGGACTACGAAGACCGGGTGCTCACGCTGGTTTCTGCCCACGGGGGCACGGTGCTGCAGCGGGCACGCAGCTCGGGTGAGGCCGGGCACCCGCTCGAGGTGCAGTTCTATCGTTTTCCGACAGAAGGTGCCTTGCAGGCCTACCTCGCCGACGACCGCCGGGTGGCGTTGGCCTCCGAACGCGATCGGGTCGTGTCGCGCACCGAGTTGATGCGGGTGCGATTCTCGTAGAACGGGTTCGCTGCCCCGCCGGGCAGCCTGCGCGGTGCTGTCCGTTGTCATCTGTACGGTAAGCGCATGAGTACGTGGGGCGACCGCCTGGCTGTCTTCGATTTGGAGACCACTGGCGTTGACGTAGACACCAGCCGAATAGTCTCGGCCTGCATCGCCGTGCTCGATGAAGACGGCACCGTGGTGTCGCGCTGGGACTGGCTGACAGATCCTGGCATCGAGATCCCCGAGGGTGCGAGTGCTGTGCACGGCATCACCACCGAGCGCGCGCGCGAAGACGGACGGCCCGCCGCCCTCGTCGTTGCCGAGGTCACTCAGACCCTGCGCGTTCTGTTCGACTCGGGAATTCCCGTCACGGTCTACAACGCTCCGTACGATCTCACCTTGCTCGACCGGGAATGCCGACGGCATCGGCTCGACCCGCTTGCTGAGACGTCACCCGTGATCGATCCTCTTGTCATCGACAAAGCTGTCGACCGTTACCGCAAGGGAAAACGCACCCTTGAGGTGACAGCGCGGCTCTACGAAGTGCCTCTCGATGACGCCCACGACGCCGGAGCTGATGCCATCGCGGCTGGACGCGTCGCGCTCGCTCTGCTGCGGCGATATCCAGAAGACCTCGATATCGAGCTGTCTGACCTTCAGGGCCGACAAGAGGTCTGGCACGCCGAGCAGGCCGCGAGCTTCCAGGAATACCTGCGCAGCAAGCGCGGCAACGACAACTACGTCGCTGATCCCTCGTGGCCGCTGAAGCCCGCCGGTGAGGGAACCAGCTTTCTTGACACTCAGCCGATTCCCCCGTTGCCGCCGCGTCCCAGCGGCAACGTCCCGGTGCTCGACTTCTCGGCGACCGGTGTGCTCGCTCTTGAGGCGGCGCACGGTGATCGGGTCGCGTCGGCCGGCCGGCGATTCGACTCAGAGGCGTACCGGCTGGCTGCCCCGCCGTCGCTCCACGAACGGGTCGAAGACGAACCCTTCGTCGACGACGATGCCGACGACGCAGAACCCGCCTGGATCGTCGAACCGAGTTCGGTGCCGCTGGTGACGGTTGACCCCGTGGTCATCGAGGTTGACTCGGTCGAGATGAGCGAGAGCTACCGCCTTGATCGTGAGCCGGCTGACGACGAGTCGGACCGAGAGGCCGAGCCCGATTTCGACGCCGAGCCCGATTTCGCTCATGAACCTGATTTCGACGCCGACGAGTCACTGCCTGAGCCCGACGGCGTCGAGCCGATGGCCGCGTCGGAAGCCGTCGCTGACGTTGATGAACACGACGCTGAGCAGCCCACTGGGCCGCCGCAAGCTGTTCTGCGGGTCGCTGCGGCGATCATCTCCGATCCTGACGGGCGTTGCCTGCTGGTTCGTAAGGCAGGCAGCTCGGTGTTCATGCAGGCGGGCGGCAAGCTCGAGCCGGGCGAATCCGCTCTAGACGCACTGTCTCGCGAACTGCGCGAAGAACTCGATCTTGAGCTCGACGAGTCGATCGCAGAGTATCTGGGCGTGTTCCGGGCTGATGCCGCCAACGAGCCGCACACTTTGGTCTCTGCCGCGGTGTTCGCGCTCGTCACCTCGAATGAACTCGCGCCGCACGGTGAGATCGAAGAACTGCTCTGGGTCGACGAGCTTGACCACCTCGAGGTCGACCTCGCGCCGCTGACCCGCGATGAGCTCTTGCCGCTCTGGGAGTCGCGTCGCGCTGGATCGCCCCTGTTCTAACCTTCGAATCCGGCTGTCCCGAGACCTCGGGACAGCCGTCCCTGGAGTCGGGCGCGGCTCCAGCGGGACCCTCGACTACGACCGCATTTCGGCGGTCCGCATCGGAGGACTCATGTATCGCACTCTCGTCAACATCGTCGGAGCCATCTGCCTCATCCTCGGTCCGCTCGGTGACCTGATCTGGTCGCTTGTCACGCCTACTGGCGAAACGGCACCCGCGAAAGACAACGTGGCCGCGCTCATCGCTCACCCGGCGGCTGCGCATGCCGCCGTCTGGTTGGATCTCGCGATCATCTTGCTGATCCCTGCCGCTCTGTTTGCTGGCCGCGTTCTGCAGTCGTCGGTACGACCGCTTGCGGGCTTCGGCACTGGCCTGCTCTTTCTTGGCTCTCTCCTTTTCACCTACAGTCTCGGAAACGACGTGGTGGTGTTGGCCGCCGCACAGACGAATGGTGCCGCCACCGCGCAGGCATACGCAGATTCGGGCGTGGTGTCGCTGACCACTGTTCTCGCGATCGCTTTCCAGTTCGTGGGAGTCGTTCTGCTCGGCATCTCGGCGCTCCGCAGTCGGCTGATCCCGGTGTGGGCTGCGGTTCTCCTCATCGCCTGGAATCCGGTTCAGGCGATCGGCACGGCATCTGGGATCTCGATGGTTGAGACGTTGGGCAACGCAATGCTGCTCGCGGCATACGCGGCGATCGCCGTTCGCCTCTTCCGACCCAGCTCGCGGCGGGTATCCGAGCAGTCCCCTCTCGTTACCGCGAGCACCGCTCGCTAGGCTGTGCGCGTGATCTCACGGCCAGTGGCCAATGCAGTGGCCGCGATCGCGGTGGTCATGACGATCATCGCGGTCGCGGCGGTGTTGCAGCGCCCGACGTCGATCAACATCCTCACCGCTGTCGTCCTAGCTGCGGCAGTGTCGGTACCACTGGTGGGGGCGGCCGCCGTCCGCAGTTCCCCCCGCAACCCGGTTGGCTGGATGTTGCTCGTCACGGGCATCTCGCTGCCCGTGGTTCTTGCGGCGCATGCCCAGGTGCTGCTGCATCCAGAAACCTCGGTCTGGGGATACTGGATCGAAGGCTGGCCAGCCACTCTCGCTCTCGACACCATCCCCCTCTTGGTGCTTCCGCTCTACCCTGACGGCGGTCTTCCTTCTCGACGGTGGCGTTGGCTGCTGGGGATCAACATCGCCGTCTTCGTGACCCAGATTTTCGGAGAGCTGTTCGCGCCCCTGGTGTGGGGCGCCGCGGCGGCGAACCCGACCGCGCTGCCCGGACTGGCAGGCGAGTTTGCCGCTGCGCTCTCGCTGGGGATCGTCTTGCTTCCGGTGCTGGCGACGCTTTCAGCCGTTATTGTCAGCCTGCGGTGGCGTCGCAGCCGCGCCGTCGCGCAGAGCGCAACCCCGTTCGGTCTGATCGCGATCGCTGGCTGGCTTGTGGCCGCGAGTTGGTGGGCGTGCATCTTCGTGTCCACCGTGTCGGGTGATAGCGAGGGCGCGCTCGTTCCCGAGCTTCTCGGGATTCTTGCGGTGGGCGTCGCCGGCTGGATCGGCATTCGTCGCTTCGGCGTCTTCGACACCCGCGCAGTCATCGGGCGCGGATTGGTGGCGATCGTGCTGGGTCTGTGCGTGCTGGGGATCTACCTCGGTGTCGCATGGGTGGTTGAGCAGTGGGCATCTGTCTCGCTCGGTCGCGCCGTTGCCGTGCTCGCCGCGGTCGCCATCGCCTTACCGTTGTGGAGGGTCGTTCAGACGGCCGCTTCCCGGTTGCTATTCGGCGACCGCGCAGAACCTGTGCGGGTTCTCGAGAGCATGGGGGCCAGGATTTCAGGCATCGCCGATCCCGAACAGCTGCTTCCCGACGCGATTGACGCCATCCAGAAGGCACTGCGTCTACCGGGAGTCGAGCTCGTCGTCGGGGCGGTGAAGGTGGGGAGTATGCCGCTATCGGCGACGGTGGAAGAGTTCCCGCTGCTCTTCGCAGGAGAGCAGATCGGAGAGTTGCGGGCCGCTCACCGGGAGGCGGGCGAGCGCTTTCAATCACGCGAGCGGAGTGCGCTAACCGTGCTCGCTTCCCAGCTCTCCGGCGTCGCGCGTGCTGTTGCATTGACCGTCGACCTGCGCCGCTCTCGTGAGCGCATCGTGATTGACCGCGAACGCGAGCGTCGGCGCATCACGCGCGATCTGCATGACGGTTTGGGTGCCCGTCTGGGTGGACTGGTTCTCGGCATCCAGAGGGCCAGGAGTGCTATCGACGCGACCCCCGCGAAGGCCAGCGAGCAGCTAGACGAGCTGACCGAGCAGGTTCGGCACGCGCTCGACGAGGTGCGCCGATTGGTCTACGACCTTCGTCCGCCCGCTTTGGACGAACTCGGTCTCGTGGGGGCGCTCGAGGAGCACGCGCAACGACACTCATCCGCCGAGATCCTCACGTCGGTGCCGATCGGCCCGCTCCCTGCTGCGGTAGAGGTGGCTGCCTACCGCATCGTGCTCGAGGCGCTCACCAATGCGGCCCGCCACGCGCCTGGTGCGCGGACGACGGTCACGATCGACCGTGGTGACGACTCGGTCGTGCTCCAGATCTCTGACAGCGGTCCGGGCATGCCGGAGGGCTTTCGAGCCGGTGTCGGCATCATGTCAATGCGCGAGCGGGCCGCAGAACTCGACGGTGCCCTGTCGATCTCGGCGCGGCCGGGTGGAGGCACTCTCGTCCATGCGCAACTTCCCCTCATGGAGCTCTAATGGGCGTGCGAGTACTCGTGGTTGACGACCAGGAGATCTACCGGGTCGGGTTGAGAACCATGCTCGAAGAGGCGGACGGTGTCGAGTTCGCGGGCGAAGCCGCCGACGGTGCTGCCGCGATTGAAGCTTGCGTCGAATCAACGCCCGACGTTGTGCTCATGGACATCCGAATGCCCGGCGTAGGTGGAGTCGAGGCCACCCGGGCGATCGTGGGCGCCCACCCCCGTGTCGCCGTGTTGATGTTGACGATGCTCGAAGACGACACGTCACTTTTCGCTGCCCTTCGGGCCGGGGCTCGGGGCTATCTCCTGAAGGGTGCAGGGCCTTCGCAGATTGTCCGATCGATCCTTGCCGCCCACGACGGAGACGCCATCATCGGTTCGGGAGCATCTGGTCGACTTGCAGCCCTGTTCCGGTCTGAACAGCCCGGTCCTCCGTCACCATTTCCCTTGCTCACCCGGCGGGAGCTTG
>JBDUBG010000464.1:0-18562 GCA_040004215.1 Pseudolysinimonas sp.
GTCGCCCGTCGATTATTGCGCGGCTGCAGCGTCGCGCTCTCGCGCCGACGGCCGAGGTATCTCCGCCGGACATCACGCCCCGTGACCAGAGGGGTGACGACTGATGAATCGCCGCGGAGCGCCCGCCGCCCTGATCGCCGTGGTGTTCACGGCCCTCGCCCTCGCGGGTTGCACCTCGCGTACCCAAGAGGCCGCGGCTGGCGACGTGACCGGGTTTTCGGCACACGCCACCATCGGCGTCGCCCTGCCAGACAAGACGAGTGAGAACTTCGCGATTGCCGGCCAGCTCTTCACCGACGGACTGGTGAAGGCCGGCTACTCACCCGACGTGCAATACGCCCCCGCCACCAACACGGTCGCCGAGCAGCAGAACCAGATCGAGGCGATGATTACCAACGGGGCGAAGGTGATCATCATCGGCGCCAAAGACGGCAGCCAGCTCTCGACCCAGGTCGCCGACGCCAAGAAGGCGGGCGCAGTGGTGATCTCGTACGACCGCCTCATCTTGAACACCGCCAACGTCGACTATTACGTTGCCTACGACAACGAGCGGGTCGGCGAGTTGCAGGGCGAGGCTCTGCTCGCGGGCATGAAGGCCAAGTACCCCGGCAAGAAGAGCTACAACATCGAGTTGTTTGCGGGGTCGCCCGACGACAACAACTCTGGCGTGTTCTTTCAGGGAGCGATGAAGATCCTCCAGCCGAAGATCGACGATGGCACGCTGCGCGTGGTGTCGGGCCAGAAGGCGTTCAAGCAGGTCACCACTCAAGGCTGGCTGGCGCAAAATGCGCAGAGCCGCATGGACACCCTGCTCGCCGGCTTCTATTCGACGACGGAGCTGAACGGGGTGCTCTCGCCGAACGACACCCTGGCGCGTGCCATCTTGCAGTCGATCAACACGGCGGGCAAGCCCTATCCGATTGTCACGGGGCAGGATTCAGAGGCCGAGTCGGTGAAGTCGATCATGGCAGGCATCCAGTATTCGACCATCAACAAAGACACCCGCAAGCTGGTCGCCGAGGCGATCAAGATGGTCGGCGAGCTGCAGAAGGGCAGGCCGGTCGATGTCAACGATCCGACCTCGTACAACAACGGAGCGAAGATCGTTCCGACGTTCTTGCTCACGCCTCAGCTAGTCACCCGCGAGAACGCGGCCGAGTCGTACAAGAGCGACCCGACGCTGGAGCCGCTGACGCGGGGGTGAGGATGCATCGAGCCAAGACGTACATGAGCCTGCCTTGCTCGTCAACAGCCGACTCGGTCTCGACAGAATCGTGTATCGATACATAAATGTGATCTTGTTGGCGCAGCCGCCGGTCCCGACGCGTGTACTGTCCATATGTAACGATACAAGAACCGAGGAACGAGTTCATGGCAGCGAAGCCACAGCGACGGTCAACCGGCCTGCTCCGGTCTGCGTTGCGTCGACTCTCGTTCCACGACGCGGTAGGAACTCACGAACTCGATCGGGGTCGATCGGTCGCCCGCCTCGGCAATTCGACGCACAAGCAGATCGACGGCCGTCTTGGCCATCAGTGCGTGGTCTGGGTCGATGGTCGAGAGCGACGGGACGTTGAAGGCCGCTTCGTCGATGTTGTCGAAGCCGACTACCAGCACATCGTCGGGAACGCGAACTCCACCATCGGCCAGACCGCGAATCACGCCGAGCGCAACGGTGTCGGTCACGCAGAAAATTCCGTCGAAGACCACTCGGGAGTCCACCAGGCGGCGACCGGCGTCGCGGCCATCCTGCAGCGAGAACGACGGAACATCGAGGTTGACCCTCAGCTCGGGGTCGACGTCCAAGCCGGCCTCTTCCAAGGCGGCGCGATACCCTGCGTAACGCAACGAGGAGGCATCCGTCTCGTTGCCTCGGTGGTCGTCGACTATGGCGATCCGTCGGCAGCCTCGGTCGATCAGGTGGCGTGTCGCGGCCTTCGCCCCGTCGGTGTTCGCCATGGCGACGTGATCGACGGGACCATCGAAGATGCGCTCTCCCATGATGACAATGGGGAAGTCGACCTTGAGAAGGTCAACGTCGGCGGCTCCCAAGCCGACGGCGCTCAGGATCAGCCCGTCGTACATGCGGTTACGCGAGAGCCCGAGGGCGTCGATCTCGTTCTCGCGAGAGGCGCCGGTCAACTCGATCAGCACGTGAAGATTGTGTCGCGCAGCCTCCGCGACGATTCTGGCCGCCAGCTGTCCGTAGTACGGACGGTCGAGTTCAGCGACTGCCAGTCCAATGGTGAACGTTCGCCCGGACCGGAGATTGCGAGCCGCGACATTGACCCGGTAGTCGAGGTCGTTCATGGCTTTGACCACGCGATCTCGGGTGGCGGCCTTGACGTAGGGATGCGAGTTGATCACATTGGAGACGGTCATCGGCGAAACGCCGGCGGCCTTCGCCACGTCTTGTATCGTTACCATTTTTCTCCGTCCGGGCCCTTACTGTACGCGAATCGACGGATCTGCTCGCGTGAAATGAGGGAATCACGGTGATGGATCTTGACAGAAATCTCAACGTGGCCTTCCCCGCAGCGCCGAGTGTCTTGCACGGCTTCTATGCCGATCCCAACTTGATCGAGTTTGACGGCGTTTACTACATTTACCCCACCACTGACGGACTGGATGACTGGGCAGCCAGTTCATTCTCGGTGTTCTCATCGAAAAATCTGGTCGATTGGCATGACCACGGAACCATTTTCTCGGTTGCTGATGACACCACCTGGGCTCATGGCTTTGCCTGGGCGCCAGCGGTCAGTCGTCGTGACGGACAGTTCTTTCTCTACTACACCGCCGATCAAGACAACGTCGGCGTCGCAGTGGCGCCGACGCCGCTCGGACCATTCGTCGATTCCGGGAAGCCGCTCGTGGCCAGCGGGCAGTTCAGTGGCCGAGCGATCGACCCATCGGTGTTCATTGATGACGATGGCTCGCACTATCTGCTGTGGGGAAACACCGTCGCCCACGGGGTCCGTCTGAACGAAGATATGGTCTCCTTCGACCCGAGTGGCGTGACGTCGTGGGACCTTCCTGGGTTCCGCGAGGCCGCGTGGATGCATCGACGGGGAGCAACCTACTACCTGTCGTGGTCGCAGAACGACACCCGCGACCAGGACTACTGCGTTCACTACGCGACGTCGTCGTCGCCCACCGGTCCCTGGGATCGTCAGGGCGAACTACTGAGCATGCATCCCGATCGCGGCATTCTCGGCACCGGCCATCATTCGATCGTGCGGGTGCCCGGCACCGACGACTGGCTCATCGCGTACCACCGGTTTTCCATCCCGGATGGGGATGGTCATCGACGCGAAGTGACGATCGACCGGCTCCGTCACGCCGATGACGGACGCCTCGAGGCCGTGATCCCGTCCACGAGCCCGATCCACATAGATCTTTTCCGACCCACCACCAACACACCAGAAACAACTCACGATAATGAGAGGTAGAGCAATGTCGCTATTCCGCACTTCCCCGTCCCACCGGAGCCGATTGGTCAGCCGGACCGCTATAGCGCTCAGCGCGTCGATTGTTGCCATCGCGGCACTGGCCGCGTGTTCGTCCACCGAAGGTTCCGGTAGCACCACGGTGAGTTTCTATTCATGGGACAACGCCGCAACGATGAAGCCGGTCATCGCCGGCTTTGAAAAAGCCAACCCCAGCATCAAGGTTCAGGCCAGCTACGGCACGCCCGTGCAGGGCTACATCTCCACTCTGCAGACCCGGCTGAACAGTGGCACGGCATCTGACGTGTTCATCATCACCGCCGAGAACAAGCAGCAGTTGATGCAAGGTGGATTCGTCAAGGACCTCAGCAACGAGTCATTTGCATCGAATCTCGCAACCGCGGCCAAAGACACCTACACGAAGGACGGCAAGTTGTACGGAGCTGCCGTCGCATCGTGGGGTGGCGGCATCCTGGCCAACGAAGACCTGCTGGCGAAGGTCGGAGTCACGACGCCGCCCACGAACTGGGCAGACTTCATCTCTCTCTGCACGAAGCTGAAAGATGCAGGAATCACGCCGTTCTACGAGCCGGCTGACGGGATCTCCGTCTCGCTGGCGGCGCTTCTGGGAATCGAGAATCAGAAGCTGAACGGAAAGATGGATGCTGACATCTTCGACGGCTCGAGCTCGTTCGCGAAAACGTGGACAGGACCGCTCGCGACCTGGAACGAACTCTTCACATCGGGCGCCGAGTCGCGCTCAGTCGCGGGTCTGACCGGCGACCAGGTCACGTCGGAGTTCGAAAAGGGCAACGTCGCGATGATCGGCACCGGGTCGTGGGCTCTGGGCGGAATCCAGGCGGCAGCACCGAGCCTGAAGCTCAACTTCCTCGCGGTTCCTGGTGTCTCGTCGACCTACTGGGCCGGTGCCGTCTCGCCGGGGTACGCGATCAATGCCAAGAGCAAGCAGACCGCCGCAGCCGAAAAGTTCGTCGCCTACCTCCAAGGGTCGGCCGGAGTCGCGCTGTACCAGAAGGCGACCGCATCGATCACCACGACGAAAGACTTCACCCCAACGCTCGACCCCGCATTGAGCACGATGACGGCCGCCGTCCGGAGCGGTGACTTCTACCTGCCGCAGGTTTCCTGGCCAACGCATTCGGCTGAGCTGAACACCGAGGCAACCTCGCAGTTGCAGGAACTGATCCAGGGCAAGACCACTCCCGCCGCAGTTGCTGCTGACCTCGACGCGAAACTGAAGTCGCTCGCAGGCTGATCTCCACGAGGGGGCGGTGTGGACTCAACCGCGCCGCCCTCTCGCCTCACCTAGCTAACCCATCCGAAAGAACTGAGACGCTTCATGGCCTTCGAAACTGCTGCCGCAACGCGGCACAATCGACTCGCTCTGCGCCGCCCACAGGGCGGACGGTTGCGCCGGTGGCGGGAGGAGGCCGGGGCCGCCCTGTTTTTGGTTCCGGTTCTGCTCGTGTTCGTCGTGCTCTACGCGGTACCCATGAGCCAGTCCATTTACTACAGCTTCACGAACTTCGACGGCTACTCAAATGACGTCAAGAACGTCGGGTTGCGCAACTACGCTCTGATCTTCACCGACCCGACCCTCGCATCGGCTCTCGGGTTCACTATTTTCTACGCGGTCGCGCTCACCGTGCTCGTGACGGTCTTTGCGATCCCGCTGGCCTTGATCCTCAACCGCAAGTTCGTCGGCCGAAACTTCGTTCGCTCCGTGTACTTCTTTCCCGCGATACCGAGTGTCGCCATTCTCGGTCTCGTCTGGGGATTCATTCTCAACCCACTCGGGGACGGCGTGCTCAACACCGTGCTCCACACGCTGACCGGGCTGGGTCCGGTCCCCTGGCTCGCCGACAGCACATTGGCTCAACTGTCAACAGTTGCGGTAGCCGTTTGGACTCTTACCGGATGGCATGCGCTCCTGTACCTCGCCTACCTTCAGTCGATTCCGTCCGACTTCCTCGAAGCCGCGACCATCGATGGGGCGTCCCGATTGCAGACGTTCCGTTACATCACTCTGCCTCTGCTCACTCCCGCAATGACGGTCAGTTGGCTGTTGCTGATGACCAACGGTTTGAAGGTGTACGACCTCCCGATCACTCTCACACGGGGAGGGCCGGGCTTCGCCACCACGACGATCACGCAGGCGATCATTCAAGACGGCATTGCCTCAGCCGCCGTTGGCCAGGCCTCGGCGCTCGCCGTGCTGTTCCTGCTGGTAGTCGGGGTTGTCATCCTCGCCCAGCTGGGACTGTCGCGACTGCTGGAAAGGAAGTATTCATGACCAGCCGCGGGAACATCCTGATCAGCGCCATCATGATTCCCTTGGCGGCGATCGTCGCCGTGCCCTTCTACTACATCCTCGTCAACACCTTCAAGACGCAGGCAGAGACGGCGAATGAGCCGTTTGCCCTCCCCTCGCATCTCTACCTCGACAACTACCTCAACGTGTTCCAGAACACGAACATCCCCCAGACCTTTCTCAACACCCTGTATGTCACCGCGGCTTCCGTGGCGATCATGCTCGTCATCGGAGCCATGGCGGCATTCGGGCGAATCATCGGCAAGGGGAGGGTGTCGGTCGGCATCGGAGTCGTGCTCCTGATCGCCTTCCTCATCCCCAGCCAGGCGACGCTCATTCCGCTCTATCGGATGCTCGTCGGCGCGCAACTCGTCGACTCACTCAACGGACTCATCGTGCTCTACAGCACGGGGTCGATCTTTTGCTACTTCCTGATCCTGGGCTACATGCGCACCGTTCCTGGCGAGATCCTGGAAGCGGCACGAATCGACGGCGCTGGCCCGTTTCGGGTGTTCTGGACGATCGTGCTTCCCCTCATCCGTCCGATTCTGATCACCGTCGGGGTGTTCCAGACCATGTGGGTGTGGAACGACTTCATCTACCCCAACGTCTTCATCAGTTCACCCGAGAAGCAGACCCTTGTGTTGCAGGTGTACACCGCGGTTGGTCAGTTCACCACGAACTGGCCGTCGTTCATGACGTTGACGGTGATCGTGCTGATCCCGATGGTCATCTTCTTCATCTTCATGCAGCGGCACATCGTCAGTGGATTGCTCCAAGGCAGTGTCAAAGGATGACGTCTGCGGAACCGCGCAATCACGCCTTGTTTGCCTACTTCACAAGGCAAGACGAGGCCGACGGCGAACAAGTGCGATTTGCGCGGAGCGAGAACGCAGATCTGCTGCACTGGGACGAGCTCGCCGGCGGTCGACCCGTCTTGCTGTCGACGGTCGGCACTCGAGGGGTTCGTGACCCCTTCTTGATCCGTTCGGCCGGTCTCGTCGGAGAGACGGCGGCGTTCTACCTGATCGCCACCGACCTGCGCATCCATGATCTGGACCCCGACTTTGGGTGGGACCACGCTCAGAGCCATGGCAGCCGCTCGATCGTCATCTGGGAATCGCAGGATCTCATCCACTGGTCCCCACCACGGCTCGCCGAGGTGGCACCACCAGACGCCGGCAACGCTTGGGCGCCCGAGGCAATCTTCGACGCCGAGTCGCAGCGCTATCTGGTGTTCTGGGCCTCTACTCATCGCGAAGTGGATGGGAGTTGCGGCTACAACCGGATGCTCGCCTGCTGGACCACCGACTTCCGAATATTCACCGCGCCCTTTGTGTGGGCTGATCCAGGATGGTCGGCGATTGATGCCACGGTCGTCCAGAGCAAAGGTTCGTTCTACCGGCTCTTGAAAGACGAACGATCGTCGGACTCCGCCCTGCCTGCCGCCAAGTACCTCACGCTCGAACGGTCGCGAACGCTGGAATCAACGAACTGGGAACTGGTCCAAGACGGGATCGGTTCGGCCCAGCCGGTGGCCGCGGGTGCTCTCCGACACGGTGAAGGTCCGATCCTGTTGTGGAATGAATCGACGAGAAAATGGCTCATCTTCATCGACGAGTTCACGCTTCGGGGCTATATCCCCTTCGAGGCGAACGACCTCGCCGGCCGGTGGACGATGTGCGAGAGCTACCGTTTGCCGGCAGGGGCCAGCCATGGTTCGATCCTGCAGATCACGGAAGCCGAGTGGGACAGTCTCGCTGGCATTTCCCCGATCGTGTGATCCGGACTCATCCAACTGCCAAGCCTTCCGCAAGCGAGTTGCGAAACCCGGGGGTCGCCCTCAACTCGGCGGCTTCGTCGATGGTCAAGACGTCGACATCCCAGCGGTCGCAGGCCCGATCGAGCATCGATGGGCCCCCCGCGACGATGGCGGTCGCCAACACGTCGGCCGCCACGATGTCATCCGCGACGACGGTGACCTGAACAAAGGGCGATGGACCGGTCGCCTTCCAGATGTGGTCGCCGCGCTCGGCACTCCCGGATGTCGCAACGGCTCGTCGCGAACCGCGCAGCTCGATCGCGCACAGCAGAGTGGTGCGGTCAAACGGGTCGACGATCCCCGTTGTCCACGAGGTACCGGTGGGGCCGGCTCCCGCCGCGATCATGTCGCCGCCGACGACTAGCGTCCAGTCGTGGCATCCGGCCAGCTCGAGCGCAGTTGCGGCGTCGCGCATCGTCATTGCCTTGACAACGCCGTTCAGATCGAGGGCGCCATCCGGCCGGGTCGGGGTGAACGCTCCGTCTGTCAGGGAGCGCCACTCGGTGGCCAGGCGGTATGCCTGCTGAACGGCAGTGTCCGCGTCGAGAAGAGCGGTCGTGCCGGCGTTGATTCGGCTCAACTCGGAGTCGTCGCGATAGAGGCTGAATCGGCGGTCCGCGTCGACGAAAAGTTGGTGGATGACACCCAACGTCGCACCATCCAGACCCTCAGCGTCAAGCGAGACGACGGTGCCCATGGCCGAGAACACCTGCCGCGTCATGCCTGCGCCTGATCCAGCGCCGACTGCAACGACGAGAGGTACCCGTCGGTCGTATAGGTGGCACCGTTCACGTTCGACACCTTCGCCGATTGCGAGGCAAGCACCTCCTGCCGCAGAATCGGTGCCGCGTAGTTGCTGATCTGCACCGAACGCTGTTCGCGATCCGTGAGTCGCAGCGCCTTCACGTCGGTGATCTTTGACCCGGCGACCGTGACTTGCACTTCGACGTTGCCGAATCGGGTCTGCTCGGTGGTCCCGGTGTATGTGCCGTCCTTGAGGGCGCCGCTCGAGCCTGTGGACGTCGTCCCCGCGGTTGAACCAGCGGAAGCCGTCCCGCCGCTCGTTGTGGTGGACGCGACGGGCGCCCCGGATCCTGCCGTGCCGACCTGCCACCCGACGATCAGGATTCCGGCGGACGCCAACACACTGGCCGCGACAGCGCGCGCCCTCACCAGTCGAACCTCTCTGCGTGAATCTGGTGCTCAGGGATTCCCAGCGCTCTGGCGTCAGCCTCAACGGCGTCGAGCCACGCGGACGGCCCGCAGAGATAGAGGTCTGAGCTCGACAGATTCGGGAACACGCTCGTCAACGTGACACCCCGGCTGCTGTCTTTTTCGGCGAGCCAGCTCGGGCCGATGCCGTCTGGCGAACGATGGCCGATCGTGCTGTAAAGGGTCGCCCCCTTTGCTGCGGCGATCTCGCCGATCTCGTCCCACAGGTAGGTCTCGTCGTCGTCGCTGGCGCGAAGAAGGATGGTGGCCTCTCCCGGTGCGATGCGAGCGTTCTCGAGCAGTGCTCGCGCCGGAGTGACGCCGATGCCTGCCGCGATGATGGCGAGGCGAGGCGCCGTACGGGCGACATCCGAGAAGATGCCGTACGGACCCTCAATGGAGACCCGGGTCCCGACGGGAACTGCGCTGATACGTCCGCTCCCGGCCCCGAGCTCTCGCACCGTGATCCGTGCGGTGGTGTCGGTGGGCATGGCAGACAACGAGATGGGATGCGAGTGCCACCAGGTCGCGCCGGTCCAGAATCGCCAGATCAAGAACTGTCCGCCGTCGATCTTGAGCTCGCGCAGGCGACGACCGCGCAAGTGAAGCGAGACGACGCCCGGCGACAGCACGGTCGTCCCCCCCACGGTGATCCCGTGACGGAACGTCGCGATGACGGGCTTCACAAAGCGGAAGAATGCGATCGCCGCCGCCGCAAGAAGGTAGAGCGCGATCCAATAGACCCGCTGCCAGGTCCCGGTCGCGAGAATCCCGCCGTCGCTGAACTGGTGTGGCAACGCGAAGACGACGGCCACGTAGCTCAGCAGGTGAACCAGGTGCCAGCCTTCGTAGCTGAATCGTCGTCGCACCGCGACCAGTGAGGTGATGACGACGCCGATGAAGAGGCCGGTGCCGATGAAGGCAAGCGGCATGTCGGGCAAAGCGAGCATCGGGCCGATCTCGGCGATCGGGTTGACGCCGGTGCTCATTCCGTACCCGATCAGCAGAAGCGCGCCATGAGCGAGAAGCAAATACAGGGCAGGTTTGCCGAGGCGGCGGTGGGTCGCGACCGCACGGTCATGACCGATGGTTCGGTCGATGAGAGGAACCCGAGCTGCAAGAACGAGCATCACCAGAACGAAGTCGCTGCCGATGAGACCGGCGACGATCCCCAGGCCCGTCACGATGGCGGCCGGTGACGTCCAGTCGTGAACGCCGCCGTAGGCGAGATAGAGGGCGACCGCTGCGGCACCCGTCGCCCACAAGAGCGTGACCAGCAGGTCGGATGCTCGGGCTCGCCGTGCGTACTGCCGGCGACGATCTGGGCGCGCAGCACGCACATCACGCTCGGGGAGCGCGATCGGCGATGGCCGTGTCGTGGTCATGGTGACAGTCTCTGCGCGGTTCCTATGGAGTAGCCATGGACGGGGCGGCGCCCCGCTGTGAAATTGTTTGTTCACCTGATCACGTCATCAACATTCCTCCCAGAAAGCTCTGAGGGAGCGGCACATTCTCAGGAAGCCGCCGCCGTCCCGTTTCTTGGAAAAATCTCAGAGTGACGCCGAAAGGGTGCCGTGAGTGTCTGACCTGATTCCCGAGAGCCCACTTCGACGCCAGCGGGTTCCCGACCCGACTGCGCTGTTCTGGGTGTTGAAGCTCCTGACTACCGGGGTGGGCGAAGTCGCGTCAGACTTCCTTGTGCGAACCTTCGACCCCGTACCGGTCGTGCTGCTCGCGGCAGTCGGGTTCGCCGCCATCGCCGTTCTCCAGCTGACTGCCCGACGCTACGTTCCCTGGCGGTACTGGGCGTTCGTGCTGGCGGTCGCGGTCTTCGGAACAATGATCGCCGACGTCACTCACATCGTGATGGGTGTCCCGTACGCAGTTTCGACCCCGCTCTTCGCGATCGTGCTCGCGATCGTGTTCATCTCCTGGCGCCGCAGCCAGGGCACCCTCTCAGTGCATTCAATCGACTCCTTCCCTCGGGAGCTGTTCTATTGGGCAACCGTGATCGCGACCTTCGCGTTGGGCACAGCGTTCGGCGACCTGACCGCGACCACCCTCGGGCTCGGGTACTGGGGGTCAGCGATTTTTTTCGCCGCTCTCTTCGTGATTCCCGCCGTTCTGTACCGCCTAGGTCTTCCTGCGACGATTGCCTTCTGGTGGGCATACGTGCTGACTCGGCCGCTCGGAGCGTCCATCGCGGACTGGCTCGCTGTCGTACCGGCCCGCGGCGGCCTTGACCTCGGATATGTCTGGATCACCGGTGTCGGAGTCGGCATGATCGCTCTGGGCGTGGCCGTCTGGCAGATCCGAGAAGCTCGGCAACCCACCCCGATGGGCCATTCTTAGAAGAATCTCAGAACGAAGACGACACAGTCGGCGAGATTCTGGAGACGATCGGGAGGACATCGATTGGATGACGCTCGCCCCACCCTGCTGCTCATCGAGGACGACCCACAGCTCGGCCCCGTGATGCGCGACGTGCTCGAAGAGGTCTACGAGGTCTCCCTCGAAAACACCGGCGACGGAGGTTTCCGCGCCGCGCTGTCGGGTGTCTATGACGTGATGGTCGTCGATCGGCGCCTTCCCGGCACCGATGGCCTCGGCATCATCGAGGCACTGCGAAGCCGGGGTGTCGCGACCCCGATGTTAGTGCTTACCGCACTGGGCACCATCCAGGACAAGGTGCGCGGGCTGGACGTCGGTGCCAATGACTACCTGGTGAAGCCATTCGAGTTCGACGAACTGTTTGCCCGACTCCGTGCGATCAGACGGGTGTATTCAGGCGAGGGGCCGTACGTTCGGATCGGGTCGTGGGAGTTCTACCCCGAGAGCCGAGCGATTTACTCGCCATACGAAGGTCGCAGCATCCTCACAGTGCGGGAGAACGATCTGCTGAGGCTGCTCGCGGTGAACCCATCCCGCACCTTCACCCGGGAGCAGATCCTGCGGGAGGTGTTCGACGCCGATGATCAACCGGGGACGGTCGACACCTACGTGCACTATGTGCGCCGCAAAACCGACGTCGACATCATTACGACGGTCAGAGGGCAGGGGTACAGACTGGGTGCACTATGAGCCCCCGTGATGACGGTGCCCCGCGTGCCGCATCGGATCCGGACGCCATCGCGCTGCGGCGAGCATCTCGCACCGTCGGCCTGCAGATCACCCTGGCGTCAACCGTGCTGGTCGTGCTGGTCGTCGTCGCCGCCTTCTCGTTCGTCTTTGCTCACCTCAATCCCAACCGGTTGCTTGAATCGGGGCACCACGACAGCACCATCGATGTGGGAGGACTCGACATCCTGGTTGCCGCGATCGGAATCGGTGCCGCGGCGATCGCCCTGGCTGGACTGCTGAGCTGGTTCGCGACTCGGCGCGCGATTCGTCCCTTGGGTGAGGCCTTGCGCTTGCAGCGGGATTTCGTCTCAAACGCGAGTCATGAGTTGCGAACTCCGCTCGCGGTGCTCGACGCGCGACTCCAATTGCTTCAACGAAGATTGGATGTCGAAGATCCGTCGGCGAAAACGGTCGCCGAACTTCGGCGCGACACCAACACTCTCGTTGACGTGGTCAATGACCTCCTGGTGACGGCAGAGGAGGGCGGCGCTCGCACGAAGGCTGTCCCGATCGAGATCAACCAGGTGTTGGACCTCGCGGTTGACTCGATGAGAATCCTCGCTGCCGAGAAGGATGTGACGATCCGACTTGACGCTCCCGTCGTGGCGAATGTGCTGATGTCGGCTGCCGCGATTCACCGGTGCTTGGTAGCGCTGCTCGACAATGCCTTGCGGTTTTCGCCTGCCGGCGCGACCATCACTGTGTCCCTTCGCGCTGAGCGAGGTATGGCCGAGATCCGAGTCGCTGATACGGGGTCTGGAATCACCGGTCTTGAGCCGTCCCGAGTTTTCGAGCGTTTCGCGCGGGGTGAGAACACCGGGGCGAAGGGCTTCGGGATCGGTCTCTCGCTGGTCAAGGACGCGATGGAACGGTCTGGGGGGTCGGCCTCCGTCGACGCGACGGGTCCAACAGGGACTGTGATGCTCCTGCGCCTTCCGCGTTCGCGCCGCCGCTGACGACACGTCCTGAGAGCCTTCTGGGAGTGGCCGCGTTGATCTTGAGGCGTGCCAGTCATCGCGTCGTCTCTCTTCGCGCGCCGGGACGTGGTATTCGCAGGCGCCACAGGGCTCGCCGCGATTGGGGTGTCTGCTGTGGGCTCGGCAACGGCGTCCCTGTGGGGTGACGAGGCGGCAAGCGTGTTGTCGGCCGAACGTCCGTTGCCGTCGCTCGCGGTCATGGCTCAGCACGTTGATGCGGTTCACACTCTGTACTACCTCGGATTGCACTTCTGGATCGGCGCGGTCGGGGCGTCCCCATTCGCCATTCGATTCCCGAGCGCGGTGGCCATCGGTGTCGCCGTCACCGGAGTCGTTCTGCTGGGCTGCAGGTTGCGAGGGCTTCGCTTCGGAGTTCTGGCCGGAGCCATCGCCGCGATCCTTCCTCGTGTGACCGATGTGGGCACCGAGGCCAGGTCGTACGCGTTCACGGCCGCGATCGCCGTCGTCCTGACCTTATTAGTCGTGGTTCAGCTTCAGGCGCCTATGCCTCGCCGGAGCGTGTGGGTGGCCTATTCCGCCCTGCTGGCGATGGGGACTCTGCTCTTCTTGTGGCTCGCCCTCATTGCGGTCGCCCACGGAGTGGCACTCCTCCTCGCGAGGCCGGGTGCAGCGAAGGCTTGGTTCGTCAGCTTCACGGTCGCTCTCATCACCGCGTCACCGGTGCTGACCCTTGCCGTTCTCGAACGCGGTCAAGTCGCTTATCTTGCGACGCGGCAGAGTTTTGGCGTTACTGCTTTGTTCGTCACCCCGTGGTTCGAGAACCCATGGGTGGCGCTCGGCCTGTGGCCGCTCGTCCTGGGAGGCATCGCTCTGTCGATTCGCGATGGGCTGACCGGGGTGCGTCGGCGGCACGTCCCGACGCACAGCTCCCGGACGGCCCTGCTGCTGCTGTTCTGGCTGCTGGTTCCGAGCATCACACTGATCGCGGGGAGCGCCGTTGTCGCCGTCTACACGCCACGCTATCTTGCGATGTGCGCGCCGGCGGTGGCTCTTCTAGCGGCTCTGCCACTCGACGCCCTCCTTGCGGCGCATCGACGCCCGTTGACCGGTGCGGCCGGCCTTGCCCTGCTCGCGATCGTCGCTCTGATCGCTCCCGTTTGGGCACAGCAGCGCACTCCCTACTCCAAGAACAACAGTGACTGGGCGGTCATCAGTGCCGAGCTCGGCGCAAACGCGCGTGCAGGAGACGCGGTGGCCTTCGACGACAGCGTCCGACCATCGCGGCGCACCCGACTGGCCCTTCGTACCTATCCGGCCGGGTTCGCGGGCCTCGACGACGTGACCTTGAAAACTCCGTGGTACGACACGGCCACGTGGTATGACGCGACCTACACGCTGAGCCAAGCGCGCGCTCTCGGACGCCTTGCCGGAGTGCAGCACATCTGGCTCGTTGAGTACGCGTTGCCGGGTCACGTCGACTCGGGCGGGATGGCTGCGGCGGTAGCCGCAGGGTTCGCAGAGGTACGAACGATCCGCAACCATCGCAGCGTGATCATTGAGTTCGAACGCGTCGCAGGTTGATCAGGAACTGATGGGAGATTTCTGAGTCCCGCCTTCAGACACTCGCAGGATGCTGCTTCGTCGTCTCCTTCGCCTGCTCGAACTCGAACGACGGGGAGCCGCCCGCACTCGACCGGTGATCCCCCGCACCGTGTTCTACGAGTCGTTCGCTGGCAACGGCGCGCTCGACAACCCGGAGGCCATCTTCCGAGAGCTCCTGCGAGACCCGGAATTCGCCGACCTGCGTCACATCTGGTCGTTGGATGCCGCCTCGGGGCGAAATACTCGCGCAGAGTTCGCGACTGACTCGCGAGTGCGATTCGTGCGCCCTAGGTCGTCGTCGTATTTCGAAGCGCTGGCGCGAAGCCAATATCTGATCACCAACTCGACATTTCCGCCGGAGTTCCACAAGCGTGACGGCCAGGTAGTCGTCAACACCTGGCACGGCACACCGTTGAAGCGGATGGGCTATGACATGCCCGATGGGGCGTTTGAGGCAGCCAACACGATGCGAAACTTTCTTGCGGCCGACTACCTGGTTTCACAGAACCCGCACATGACCAGGATGTACCGCGAGGCCTACCGCCTCGACGGCCTGTTCACGGGTCGCATCCTCGAGACCGGGTACCCGCGCACCGACAGACAGCACCTCGACGACGACGGTCGAGTTGCTGCGATCGAGGCGCTGCGCCATGCGGGGCTTGAGACCGACGGGCGGCAGCTGGTGGTCTACGCCCCGACCTGGAAGGGCACGAGCTTCTCGTCACCACGCGATGACGCGGTGGAGCTTCTGGTCGCGACCTCCGAACTTCAGATCCTTCTGGGGAGTTGCTACCTGGTGGTTCTCAAAGCCCACCAGGCGGTGCACGAGATGGTAGCTGGGCACGGAGCTGGCTCATTGGTCTCGAACGACATTCCGACGAACCTGCTTCTGGGCGTCACCGATGTTCTCATTACCGACTACTCGTCAATCTTTGTCGACTTCGTCCGGACCGGGAGGCCGATCGTCTTCTATACCCCTGATCGTGCTGGATATGAGCAGGATCGCGGCACCTACTTCGACGCCGAGGAGTTGCCTGGCGCTGCGACCCGCACCCTCTCCGAGGTGGCTGAGGCGATCCTCACCCCGGACGGCGCGCACGATCGCACGGCCGCACGGTGGCGCGCCGAGTTCACGGCGCAGGATGACGGCGCGGCTTCTGCTCGCGTGATCGACTCGGTTTTTCACGGCGTCGGATCTGACGCGGTTCGAGAAATCCGGACCAGCAAGCACACTCTTCTGCTGTTTCTCGGTGGAATGCGTTCCAACGGCATCACCACCTCAGCCCTGAATCTGCTCGCGCACCTCGACTACGACTGCTACGACGTTTCGGTTCTCATTGCGCGGCCACGCACTCGGGAGCAGCGAAGCAACGCAACACGGATAGACCCGCGGGCGCGACAACTTCAGCGGATGGGTGGGCTTACGGGTCGAGTCTCTGTGCAATTGGCAATGCGGGTACTCGGGCGCATTCTGCCCCGACACCGTGAGCCACGGTGGGAGCGCAGAATCTGGGAGGAGGAGTGGCGTCGCACCATCGGCGATGTCGACTTCGACACGGTGATCGACTTCAGCGGATACTCCAGGTTCTGGAGCGAGCTCGTGTTGCATTCGCCCGGCGGCCGCCGGCTCGTGTGGCTGCACAATGACATGGCATCCGAAGTCAACCGCCCGATCGCGGGGCGACGCCGGATGCGGCGCTCGCTCCCCGCCGTCTTCGCGCTGTATCCGCGCTTTGATGCGCTCGTGTCGGTGTCTGACTCGCTGTCGTCTGAAAATGCGAAGCGGCTCACTGCCGGTCGCAAAATTCCTGTCGACCATTTCATTTCGGCACGCAATGTGATTGACGAGGTCTCGGCGCGGGAGCGTCTCGCCCACTCGTTGCGGCAGGCCGCGGAACAGGTCGATCCCGAAACGGGGCAGGTTGATCACGCCGAATGGCTTGCACAGCTTGAGTCGGAACGCGACGTGCGCTGGTTCATTACTGTCGGTCGGCTCAGTCCTGAAAAGAACCAATCCCGGCTCCTTGACGCCTTCGCCCTGGTGCACCGCGAGCGGCCCGATACTCGCCTGCTCATCGTCGGTGACGGTCCGCTGCGGTCCGAGTTGCAGGCGCAGGGCGACAATCTGGGGCTCACGGGATTCGCCATATTCACGGGCGCCCTGTCGAACCCATTCCCGCTGCTGGCCCGAGCCGACTGCTTCGTGCTGTCCAGCGACTACGAGGGCCAACCGATGGTTCTTCTCGAGGCGGCGGTGGCGAAGCTGCCGATCGTGACGGTGCGCTTCGGGTCGGTCCTCGACGCTCTACCGGGTGGCAAATTGCACGTAGTGGAACAGTCGGTCGAGGGCCTCGCCCAAGGTCTCCGCGACTATTTGGACGGCGCCGTGGCCGTGAGCGACTTTGACGCGGACGTGTACAACGCGCTGGCTCTGCGTGAGTTCGAAGGAGCGACCCAATCGTCGTCCACCTCGTCGCTGCTCTCTTCGTTACGCCCGATCTCGGCGAGGAGCGCGATCGCACCGCGCAGAAGAAAAAGGAGGACGATCCCTGACACAACAATGCCCACCATCAACCACATCTCGGCCTCCTTAGCCGACGAGAAACCTCGTCGAAGCTGATGCTTCCGGATGCGATCCCAGATGGTTCTCAGAAAACACGTGCTTCCGTCTCACCTGGCAGGCTGTCGGGACGGAGGACTGAGATGCGCAGAGTCGGCCTGGGTACCGCCGGTGTGCTCGTGGTGGTCGTCGGCGGGCTGCTTCTGCTGGGGGCGGCTGGGGCGCCCCCAGCCATAGACAGCTGGTGGGCCAGCCTCATGTCTCAGCTCCGTGGGGTGCCAGCGGTCGCCCTGGCTCGCGTCCTCGCCACGATCGGGGGAACAGTGGGCATGATCGTGATCGTGGTTGCGGTGGCAACCCTCATGCTCACGGTTCGTCGCCCGTGGACAGCGGTGGCAGTTACCGCGACGGTCGCGTTGGCGGCGGGCGCGTCATCCTGGATCAAGCTGCTCGTCGAACGACCTCGACCGAGTCACGCTCTTGCGCACCTCACGACCTACTCCTATCCCAGCGGCCACGCGACGTCAGCCGCTGCGTTGGCCGTGGCGCTCGCGTTGGCATTGCCTCGCGTGTGGGTGTGGGTCGCGGCATCCGGATGGACGACGCTGATGTCCTGGAGCCGGACCTACCTCGAAGTGCACTGGCTGACCGACGTTCTGGCGGGCGCGCTGCTCGGGCTGAGTGTCGCATTGATCGTCGATGGCACGATCCGGATGCTCGGTCGCAGATTTCACAATTCGTGGTGGCGCACGGGCGGACCGCCCGGATCGGTAGCCTCGGACCATTGACGCTCTCACTCTGATCCGCACGCTCGTTGGTGTCGCCGTCTTGATGGCGGTGACCTTCGCCGTGCTGGCCTCGGTGCGCGCACCCCACCCCGTCGCGCCGCTCATTGCGATCGTCCGTGGGCTCGCACAGCTTGCTGTGATCAGCGTCATTCTGGCGGGGGTCATCACCAGTCCGCTCTGGGTGGCCGTTGCTCTCGTCGTCATGTTCAGCGTCGCAACGGCCACCGCCACCCGTCGGCTCGGATGGTCGCGACAACACCTCGGCATTGTCGCGGGGGCGATGTCGGCCGGCATCCTGCTGACCCTGGCCATCGTGTTTGGCACGGGAGCCATCGAGTTCACGCCGCGCTATGCGCTCGCGATCGGGGGCATTGTCATCGGAAACTCCATGTCGATCGCCACGATCGGCGGTCGACGGCTGACCGAATCGATCGACGACCATTGGGACGAGGTCGAGGGCTGGCTCGCCCTCGGGGCAACTCCCAGGCAGTCGACAACGACGCTTGCCAAGCAGGCGATCTATTCGGCACTCATCCCGACGACCGACCAAACGAAGACGACCGGCCTGGTGACACTTCCCGGTGCGTTCGTCGGCGCCATCTTCGGAGGCGTCTCTCCACTCGAGGCCGGGCGATTCCAGATCGTGGTGCTCGCGGCGATCATGGCAGCGGGGGCAGTGACCGCATCCATCGTCGTCTCAGCCCTGGCACCGGTACGGCAACGCCCCACGGCGTTGAAGTGA
>JBDUBG010000198.1:0-5422 GCA_040004215.1 Pseudolysinimonas sp.
GGATGTCAGCGATCAGCTGTTCGTGACGGGGGCGGTCGAGCACACCGATCCACATCTCGCCCACCGGCTTACCCTTCGCTGCGGCGAGGGCGCGGATGTTCTCGCCGATCGGTTTGCGGATGTCCACGACCCCGACCCCCTCCGGCCCGGCGACGATCTTGTCCATGTAGAACACCATGTGCGCGTCGAGCATCGCGCCACGGTCGGCCGCGGCAATCATCGAGATCGCGTTCTGGCGCCCTGCAGCCGTCAACGAGGTGCCGTCGATCGGGTCTACCGCGATGTCGCACTCCGGTCCGCGACCGTTGCCAACCACCTCGCCGTTGTACAGCATCGGCGCCTTGTCTTTCTCGCCCTCGCCGATCACGACGGTGCCAGCGAAGTTGACCGTTCCGAGAAACTTGCGCATCGCATCGACCGCCGCCTGGTCCGCGGCGATCTTGTCGCCGCGCCCGATGAACGGCACGGCGCGAATGGCGGCTGCCTCGGTCGCGCGTACGAGTTCGAGCGCGAGGTTGCGGTGGGGGTGCAGAAAAAGGGTTCCAGTTTCGGAGTTCACCATGGGCGCGTTGCATCCTGTCGAACGAGAGACGAATGGATGCGCGGGGGTGGCGGCCAGCGCACTCCCAGCCTACTGGCGTGGGTCGGTAGACTCGACGGTGGACCATCGCTCCACTGACCCACCGCCCTAACGCCCTCTGCCAAGGAGTTTCGCCATGCCCGTTGCCACCCCGGATCAGTACGCCGAGATGCTCGATACCGCGAAGCGCTCGGGCTTTGCCTTTCCGGCAGTGAACGTGTCATCGTCGTCGACCATCAACGCCGTGTTGCAGGGTTTGAGCGAGGCCGGCTCCGACGGGATCATTCAGGTGACCACCGGCGGTGCAGACTACTTCGCCGGCCAGACGGTCAAGGCGCGCGCATCGGGCGCGCTCGCCTTCGCCGCGTTCGTCACCGAGGTCGCCAAGAACTACCCGGTCACGGTGGCATTGCACACCGATCACTGCGCACAGGATGCCCTTGCCGGCTTCGTCGAGCCGCTGATCGCGGCGTCAGAGGCGCAGGTGAAGGCGGGTGGCAACCCGCTCTTCCAGTCGCACATGTTCGACGGCTCGGCGATCCCGCTGGCTGACAACCTGGCCCAAGCGAAGCTGCTGCTCCCCCGGCTGGCCGCGATCCACGCGATCCTCGAGGTCGAGATCGGCGTCGTTGGCGGCGAAGAAGACGGGGTCAGCCATGAGATCAACGAGCACCTGTACACGACACTGGATGATGCCATCCAGACGGTCGAGGCTCTCGGCCTGGGCAACGGCACCGGCGAGCAAGGCCGCTACATGGCCGCGCTCACTTTCGGAAACGTGCACGGCGTCTACAAGCCGGGCAACGTCGTGCTCAAGCCGGAATTGCTCGGCGAGATCCAGCGCGGCATCGCCGAGAAGTTCGGCACCGGTGCCAAACCGCTCGACCTGGTCTTCCATGGCGGGTCGGGCTCATCGGATGCCGAGATCGCCGAAGCTGTCAGCAACGGCGTGATCAAGATGAACATTGACACCGACACCCAGTACGCGTACACCCGCTCCATCGCAGGGACGATGTTCACCAACTACGACGGCGTGCTGCGAGTCGATGGTGAGGTCGGCAACAAGAAGATCTATGACCCGCGGGCCTGGGGCAAAATCGCCGAGACCGCGATGGCCGCGCGGGTGCTCGGGGCGACCCAGCAACTCGGGTCGGTCGGGCACAGCATCTCGGCGAAGTAGCTCCCGGAGCGCGATTCAGCGCGCTGTGAAGCTCAACGACGTCGCGTCCCAGGTCATATCGTCGACTTCGGTGCGCAACGTCAGGTAGTGCGGCGCCAAGTGCATGATGCGTCGCCCCTCCGGCAAGTCGACATCCATGCTGACGCCGACCGCCGTCGCGCCATCTGGGCGACCGCGCAGCTCGATCAGCAATGAGTTGGAGTCAGCGCCGGGGGTGTCGAGCATGGCGCGCAGCAGCGAGCGCAGCGCCGTGCGCTGACCCGGCCGCATGCGCCCCGCGCGGTGCTCCGGGTCGATCACCACCAGCCGCGATCCCTCAGCGATCGAATCCAGCCAACTCAGGTTGGACTGCGTCACCAGATCGTCGCGCAGTCTCCGGGCGAGCTGGCCGGCGAGGGCGCGGTCAGCCGCGGTGATCCGTCCAGCATCGGCAATGCCGACCAGGAATGGCACGGCGCGGGCGCTCAGCCGAGCGAGTCGCAAGCGCTCGACCTGTTCGGCTTCGGCATCCGGCGCGTCTCGCGGCAGCACCATTCGCGAGCGCTGCTCGATGATCGGCATCATGCGGCTCACCAACACGAACGAGAACGTCACCGCCGCGAGCAGGCCGCAGAAGATCGGGGCGGCGATGATGATCATCGATGACAGCGGCCCCCAGACCGTGACATCCGGATCAATGAGGTAGAAAGCCAGCACCGTCACGACAACCGTTGAGACCCCGCCGAGCACCAACACCCTGCGCGCGCTCAAGTAGGGAGCGAGGCTCGCGATCGCGAGAGCAAAGCCGAGCGGAGCCCACCACAGCTCGATGGAGAGTTGAGTTCCTGCGTAGCCGAGGGCCGACACGATCAGCCCTGAGCCCGCGATCGCCACCGTCACCACTCCAGCGCCCCATCCAAACTGGGGCCGGAGCGGGCGAGTCATCAGGTAGACGAAGACGCAGGCACCCGCGCACAGCACGATCGAGACCGGCTGGAGCACTGGCGCGTCGGTGTCGAACCAGGTCGGAACGCGAAACGCCGCGATGAGCACGACGAGCCCGGCGAACACCAAGGGGACGATGCGTCCGGTGAACCAGGTCAGCGGATCGAGTTCTTGCGCCGAGACCGCGAGGTGCCCGCTGGCCATCAGCGCAGCTCCTGATGACGGGGTGCTTCGTTCTCGCGCAGCACCGAACGCACCGGCGCGTTCATCATGATCGAGGTTCCCGCGCCCGGCGAGCTCCACAGTTGTACGGTGCCGCCCACGGCGGCGATGCGGGCCTCGATCGATGCCCGGATGCCGAGACGGTCGCCGGCGATCGCGGCGGGATCGAAGCCGACTCCCTCATCGGTCACCATGACCATGATGCTGTCGGGCGCATAGACCAACTCGACCTCGGCGACGGTCGCGCCGGAATGGCGAACCACGTTCTCGAGGGCAGCGCCCATCGCGTCAATCAGGGCAGTTGCCGTCGCGGCTTCGAGTTGGTAGATGCCGTCTCCGGAGCCAGTGACGTGCACGCTCAGGCCGCGCCATTGGAAGCCGCTGATCAGTCGCATGACATCGTTGCGCAGCGAGGTGTCTTGATCATCGGTGACGGTGAGTTGCGACGATGCATCCAGCCACTCCGCGCCGCTCAGCGTTTCGAGGTCTTCGCGCAGACGACGCTGAACGCGAACGTCGATCACGTCAGGCGCGTTCATCACGATGGAGAGGTCATTGAGCAGGGTGTCGTGCACGGCGGCTGTGGTTCGTCTGGCGAGATCCTCGCCGCGAGCGAGACGCGCGTTCTCGGCCTCCAGCTCTTCGATGTTGGGAATTCGGTGGCGCTGTACTACCTGAACTCCCCACAGAGTCAGATAGGCCGTCAGCGAGACAACAACAACAAAGATGGGACCGTAGCCGGGCCGAAACGGCACGTTCCCCAGCAGCGACACCGCGAGAGTGGACGCCGTCGAGACAAGAAAGCCCAGCACTGACCACCCGATGCCGGCGAGCGGCGAACGCGCAGCAAGGCCGACCAGCACCAGCGCGACCGCTGGCCGGTTGAGCAGGTAGATCTGCGTGTCAATCGACCCCGGCAGCGCAATCAGCAGGGTCAGCTCGAACGCAGTGCTTGCCACGAAACCGACGGCCAGGTATGCCGCGACAGCCCAGACACGCGCGCGCCAGACCACGAAGCCCAGGCAGACCAGCATGAGCAGCAGCAGGCAGAGCGGCAACCCCGCGGCGGTGAGTCGCTCGGCGCGGGCCGTGGTCTCGAGAAGTACCGGGATCGCCAGTACCAGGGTCGCGGCACCGATCGCCCAGCCGAGAGAGGCAACCGATCCGGTGATGATGCCAGAGGCGACGTCCCGAGGCAGAACGCGAAATCGCACGATGCCCCCTCTCGACCAGAGTGGTCGCTGCTAGTGATTTTGCAGTACGGCGCTCAACGCGGGCGTGTTCGCCACGACGACGGTCATGACGACAATCGACGCGATGAGGTAGAGCGCACCCGCGGCGACCGGTACCCAGATCGATCGGCGACCGCTGCGGATCAGTCGAAGTGAGAACCCGACCGCCGCGATCAGGATCAGCAGCGAGACCACCAGCAGCACGATCCCGGCGGTGTGTGCAGCGGCGCCAAACTCGACGGTTCCGTAGCCAGCGAGCCGCACCCCCTGCGACAACACCGGGCCGAAGTCGAGATAGCTGGGGATCGAGGTCACGGTATTCCAGATGCCCAAGACGAGAAGGAGCACCGTGATCAGGTTGTTGGCCGGTCGCGGATGCCGCGCCGCCGCCGGCGCGCCCCGCGGCGGCGCCGCCGAACTCAGGCCGGGTGTCGGGCGCGAGCTGGGCTTCGCCGAACTCGTCTTCGTGGAGCGGCTGGTGCGCTCGGGCGGCGCGCTCGAGATCGCCGAAACCAGCCGCGACACCGGGTCATTCGGCTCCTCGGGGATCGGACCACGGGCCTCCGCGACCTCCTCCGGCGTCGCGTATTCGCCGTACTGAGGGCGCGGGCGACTGTCGCTGGCGGTCACGAGCTGACCCGTCCCCCGAGGGGGCGGCTGTCTGCCGCACCACTCGCATCGGTGCGGAGCTCTTTCGGGAGCGAGAACATGAGGTCTTCCTCCGCGGTCTTGACCACCTGCACTGTGCCGTACCCGGCATCCGCCAGATCGGCGAGCACCTCGTTCACCAACACCTCAGGCACCGACGCGCCACTGGTAACGCCGACCGAGCTGACACCCTCGAGCCACTCCTGCTGGATCTCGCTGGCGTAGTCGACCCGGAACGCGGCCTTCGCCCCGTACTCAAGCGCGACCTCGACGAGCCGCACACTGTTCGAGCTGTTGGCGGAGCCGACGACGATCACCAATTCGGCATCTTTCGCCACCTTTTTGATCGCGACCTGCCGGTTCTGAGTGGCGTAACAGATGTCGTCGCTCGGCGGATCTTGCAGCTGAGGGAAGCGCTCGCGCAACCGCCGCACGGTCTCCATCGTCTCGTCGACGCTCAGCGTGGTCTGCGAGATCCAGACCAGATCATCGGTCTGCGGCACCTCGACGACGTCGGCGTGATCGGGGCTGGTCACCAGGGTGGTTTGATCAGGAGCATGCCCCATCGTGCCTTCGACCTCTTCGTGGCCCTCGTGGCCGATGAGCAGGATGTGCTTGTTCTGCCCGGCGAACCGG
>JBDUBG010000168.1:0-1632 GCA_040004215.1 Pseudolysinimonas sp.
CGCGATCAGCGAGTCGCGAATGTCCACGAAATTGCTCGCGTACCTGGTGCGCAATGAATCGTTCAGCGCCGTCAGCCATCGGTAGTGGGCCGCGCCCACGTATTCGTCGGCGATGTCGCCATTGCAGATCGACACCACCAGGAAGTGCTTCTGACCCCTGAGGTTGGCCACAGCGGCAGCGATGTCGGCCATCACCGTGCCGTCACCCAATGCCTGGTAGTTGTTGCGCCCCATCCAGAAGATGCTGAGATCGGAGCGGCAGTCCGTGGCGGCGAGGAAGCGATAGTAGATGGCGAACGACTGTTCACCGACCACGCCGCCATTGTAGACAGGCCGCTCCAACAACTCCGCCAGGTACTTCGGGTAGCCCGCGACGGTATCCGCGTCGGCGGTCATGCTGTCGCCCCACGCCGCAATCTCGCGCACGGCGGCCGCTCCCGGATCAGGGTCGGGCAATGACAGTTCGAGGTCCGGCGCGGCCGTGCTGGCGCACCCGAACAGGCACAACGCACCCAGCAGCCCAACCGCACCTCTCAGCATCGGCAAAGTCACTCCCACACGCTTCTGTTTTCACCTTCACGCGGCCATATTGCCGCCATGACCGATCGCCAGTCCGTAACACTCGACGCACGCGCCATGGACCGCACCCTGCGTCGAATGGCCGACGAGATCGTCGAGCTGAACGACGGGACCGACGACCTCATCATCGTCGGAATTCAGCGCCGCGGAGTCCAGCTCGCGGCGCGCATCGTATCGTACATCCGCGACCGCGAAAACGCCGACGTGCCGAGCGGTGCCCTCGACATCACGCTCTATCGCGACGATTTGCAGACTGTCGGCCCACGACCCGTCGTCGGTCCCACCGATCTCCCCTGGGCCATCGACGGCAAGCACGTCGTCATCGTGGACGACGTGCTCTACACGGGGCGCACCATCCGCGCCGCCCTCGACGAGCTCGCCGATTTCGGCCGGCCGAGGCGAATTGGCCTGGCGGTCCTGATCGACCGCGGCGGACGGGAGTTGCCCATCCAGCCCGACGTCGTGGGCAAGACGGTCGAAGTCGGCTCGAATCAACGCGTGGACGTCCTCGTGAAGGAGCTCGACGACCGCGATGCCGTCATCATCGCGGAGCGCGCGTGACGCCACGCGGCGCCCTCGGAAAGGATCTCCTCGGGCTCGAGCAGCTCACGCCCGACCAGATCCGCCTCATCCTCGACACCGCGGAGCCGTTCAAGGAGATCAGCGAGCGCGCCATCAAGAAGGTGCCGACGCTCCGGGGCTCGACGATCGTCAACCTGTTCTTCGAGGCCTCGACCCGCACGCGCATCTCCTTCGAGTTCGCCGAAAAGCGTCTCTCCGCCGACACGGTGAACGTCGCCGCATCGATGTCGAGCGTCAGCAAGGGCGAGACGCTGGTCGACACCGCGCGGAACCTCGAGGCGATGCGCATCGACATGGTGGTCATCCGCCACGGTGCGTCGGGGGCAGCACAGTTTCTCGCCGAACGCATCGAGTCGAACGTGATCAATGCCGGCGACGGCACGCACGAGCATCCCACGCAGGGGCTGCTCGACATGCTCACGCTGCGCGATCACTTCGGATCGCTCGAGGGGCTGCGCGTGTGCATCGTCG
>JBDUBG010000429.1:0-1626 GCA_040004215.1 Pseudolysinimonas sp.
GGACGGGGCATCCGGTCGCCCCGACTCGTTAGTTCACCGCAAGTGTAAGCCGGTGAGCCGTGGATAGCATAGAAGAGTGGCTGTGAGTACGCGCTTAGTCGATCTCGTCCAGTCCCGACTCGATGGGTTCATCGACGAGCACAGCGCCGCCCTGGCGCAGATCTCCCCCGACCTCCGGATCATCGACACCTCTGCTCGGCAGTTGCTCGCAGGAGGAAAGCGGTTCCGTGCCCTGTTCTGCTACTGGGGATGGCGCTCGGTTGCCGGGGTTGCCGACAACTCGTGGGCGCAGGATGGCATCGGCGAGCCTGATGGCGCAGCGCTCGACCCGGTCGTCTCGGTGGCATCGGCACTCGAGGTCTTTCACGCCGCCGCGCTGGTGCACGACGACATCATGGACAACTCGGATCTGCGCCGCGGTCAGCCGAGCCTGCACAAAGGGTTTGAGGCTCTGCATCGCGAGAGCGGTTGGACGGGATCCGCCCGGCAGTACGGAGACGCCGCCGCGCTCCTGGTCGGCGACCTGCTGCTGGCCTGGAGCGATGAGTTGTTCGACTCCGGAGCTGCACTGCTTGGCCACCCGGATGCCGCGGCCGCCGCGCGCGCAGCATTCGCGCTGATGCGCACGGAGGTCACGGTCGGCCAATACCTCGACATGCTCGAGGAGGCCTCGTGGCGGGGTCGGCCCGAGACCGAGTTGCTGGCCAGAGCCCACCGCGTGATCGTCTACAAGTCGGCGAAGTACAGTGTCGAGGCTCCGCTCGTGATCGGCGCATCGCTTGCCGAGGCGTCGCTCCCCCAGCTGGCGTCTCTGCGCGCATTTGGGCTGCCTCTCGGCGTCGCATTCCAACTGAGGGACGACCTGCTCGGTGTCTTCGGCGATCCACTGGTCACCGGAAAGCCGGCAGGAGACGACCTGCGCGAGGGCAAGCGCACCGTGCTGATCACGTTGGCACGGCAGAAGCTGCCGGCATCCGCTGCCCGACTTGTCGACGAGTTGCTCGGCGACAGTGAGCTTGACGAGCAACAGATCGGGATGCTCCAGACAGCAGTGCGCGACAGCGGCGCCGTCGAACAGGTGGAACGGGTCATCGCCCACAACGTCAACGTCGCGACCGCGGCGCTTGCTGACGCTCCCCTGGCGCGATCCGCACGCGACGAGCTCGGCGCGCTTGCCGACGCGGTGACGAAACGCGAAAGCTAGCCCTCAGAACCCCAGCGCCTGGGCGACCCGTCGCACCTCGGCCTTGCGACCAGCACGTAGCGCGGCGATCGGTGCGACCCCGAGGCTGTCGTCCTCGGTGAGCAGCCAGTGCATGGCCTCGTCATCAGTGAACCCGGCATCGCCAAGCACCACGAGGGTTCCGCGCAGTTCGCCCAGCGCTTGCCCATCGACCACGAAGTCCGCCGGCACCTGAATGACGCCGTCGATGCGCGCGGCGAGAAGCGCACGATCCTCGATGAGTCTGCGCACCTGGCTCTGGGTCAGGCCCAGCGCCTCAACGAGGTCAGGGATCGTCAGCCAGGCCGGGCCAGTTGTGTCGCTCACCCCTCAAGACTGCCATGTCTCGCCGAGTAGTCGCGTGAGTATCAAATGTTACGAACATGTAAACTCCTGCAACACCC
>JBDUBG010000085.1:0-1624 GCA_040004215.1 Pseudolysinimonas sp.
GGATGTGCCGCTTGACCCACACCACAGAGCTGCCGACCCAGCCGAAGCCGATCGCCACCAGCAGGAACGGGATGCCGAGCCCAATGCAATACGCGACGCCGATGATCAGCGCCCGCCCGAGGTTCCCCTGGTCGAGCGCCATCGACGACACCGCAATCAGGGTGGGGCCGACACAGGGCGTCCAGCCGATCGCGAACACGATGCCGAGCAGGGGCGCACCGATCAGACCGGTGCGGGGCTGCCACCCGGGCTTGATGGTGCGTTGCAAGAAGCTCACCGGACCGATGAAGACGATGCCCATCAGGATCACAACGACGCCGGCGACGCGCAGGATGACATCGGTGTATTCGGTGACGAACATACCGACCGTGCCGACCAGCAGCGAGACCGAGAGAAAGACTGCCGAGAAGCCGGCGATGAAGAGACCAACGCCGGCCAGCATCCGACCGCGGGTGCGCTCACGCCCGCTCGTGACACCACTGACGTAGCCCAGATAGCCAGGAACCAGCGGGAGCACGCAGGGCGAGAGAAAAGACAGCAGCCCGGCCGCGATCGCGATCGGCACGGCGAGCCAGAGCCCGCCGCTCATGACGACGGCGCCGGGGTTCACGACGCGCTCACGACGCCGGCTCGGCGAGAGTCGCGTCGATGACCGTCCCCACCAGTGATGGGCTGGTGATCAGGCCGCTGAATCGGGCGGCAACTCGGCCCTTCGCGTCGATGATGAGAGTCGTCGGCACTGCGGTCGGCGAGATCTTGCCGGTGAAGGCGAGCTTGATCGCCCCCTCGTCGGCGTCGAGGATCGACGGGTATGTCACGCCGTGGGCCTTCTCGAAGCTGAGCGCGGTCGGCGCGGTGTCTTGCACGTTGACGCCCAGGAACACCACTCCCTTGGCCGAGTATGTGGTGTTGAGCTTCTCGAGGCTCGCTGCCTCGGCGCGACAGGGAGGACACGCGGCATACCAGAAGTTGAGCACGACGACCTTGCCGGCGTAGTCGGCGCTCGAGACCCGGGTGCCGACGTCGGTCGTGCCCGCCCATTTCACCGATGAACCGCGGTCGGTCGGCGCGATCGTCTTAGTCACGCCGTCGGGCGACACGTAGTTGCCGGTGGCGTCGCTCGAGTTGTAATCGGTCGCGAGAGAGTCGTTGCCGGTGCACCCCGTCAGCGCGAGGGAGGCGACGACAGCGATCATCGCGACGGCGGTGAGGCGCTTCACACTGCTCCCAGATCGATGGACTCTGCCAGCAATGCTGCCGCAGGTTCCTGATAGTCCACCTCGGCGAATGCGCCAGAACCGTCGGCCCCGGCAGCCGGATCCCATGCCACCGTTGTGATGCTCGAGAGCGAGCACCGGCGCTGCCGTGGGTCGGTGGCGAGCGGCTTACCCTGCACGGTTCTGGCGACCATCCAGATCGGCAACTGGTGGCTCACGAGCACGACCTCGCCGCGATCGACCGAGGCGTGCGCGCTGGCGACAGCATCCATCATCCGGGCAGCGATCGAGACGAACGGCTCACCCCACGATGGCTTCCACGGGTTGACCAACCGGCGTGCCAGCAGCGGATTCTTGCGCAGCGCCTGACGAATGTTGACGCCCTCGAACTTGTTGGCCGGCTCGAT
>JBDUBG010000465.1:0-1617 GCA_040004215.1 Pseudolysinimonas sp.
ATCCCCTCAGAAACGGTGAGGGTGTATGGATCGTGCAACTGGTAGAGCGGGAGGGTGTCGAGGCCCAATCGTTCGGTGCTCTCGTCAAAGGAGCGCCGCAGTCGATCGCCGTCGAAGACACCGGTGTGCGGATCTTGATCTGCTTTCGAGAACACCGCCGTGCCGCTCGGGAGGCCCCCTGCGGCGGCGATCGCCTCGCCGAGCAGCGCCTCCGAGCGTCCGCCCGAGTAGTTGTTGCTGGTGTCGAACTGCGGAAACGGCGAGGCGAGAAGTGCCGCGGCCAGCGACTCGTCGGCGCCTACGCGCTTTCCGAGCCCTGAGGTCCCGATGGTGATCTTCTCGAGAGCGCCGCGATCGAAGGAGTTCGAAGTCATTCGACCAGAATGACAGCACCGCGAGGAAACACCTTGGCAACATCCCGTCGGTAGGCTCGCTCCATGGGCGACCTGTTCGACGGTTACGGCTCGGTCGCGTCAAGGCGTCGAGGCGTTCCTGCCTGGGATGAGATGTTCGCCGACACCACGGCGGCAGACTCGGCGAGCGCGCGCGATGCCTACCGGGAGATTCACACCGCCCTGGCTCGGATGACGCAAGACGAACTGCGCGGCCGCACCGAGGCTCTCGCCAGTTCTTACCTCGCGCAGGGGGTCACTTTCGACTTCGCGGGCGAGGAGCGCCCCTTCCCTCTCGACGCCGTACCGCGCGTCATCGACCAGGCAGAGTGGTCGGTTGTCGAGTCAGGGATCAAGCAGCGGGTTCGCGCGCTCGAGGCCTTCCTCGCCGACGTCTACGGCCGCCAGCATGCGGTGCTCGACGGCGTCATCCCGGCACGCTTGATCAGCTCGTCCAGCCACTTTCATCGCGAGGCCGCTGGCATCGTCAGCGCCAACGGCGTGCGCATTCAGGTCTCGGGAATCGACCTGATCCGAGACGAAAAGGGCACCTGGCGGGTGCTCGAAGACAATGTGCGGGTGCCGAGCGGCGTGAGCTACGTCATCTCGAACCGTCGGGTGATGGCGCAGACCCTGCCAGAGCTGTTCATGTCGATGCGGGTGCGGCCGGTTGGCGACTATCCGCAGCGCCTGCTCCAGTCGTTGCGGGCCTCAGCTCCGGAGGGCATCGACGACCCCACCATCGTGGTGCTCACGCCGGGCGTCTATAACTCGGCATACTTCGAGCACACGCTCCTTGCCCGGCTGATGGGTGTCGAGTTGGTGGAGGGTCGAGACCTGTTCTGCAGCGGTGGCAAGGTGTGGATGCGCACCACCGCTGGCCCCACCCGAGTCGACGTCATCTACCGCCGGGTCGACGACGAGTTTCTCGACCCGCTGCAGTTTCGAGCGGACTCCATGCTCGGCTCGCCCGGTCTGATGCTCGCCGCACGGCTCGGCAACGTGACCATCGCGAATGCCGTCGGCAACGGGGTAGCCGACGACAAGCTGGTTTACACCTACCTGCCCGACCTGATTCGGTACTACCTGTCTGAGGAGCCGATCATCGCCAACGTCGACACCTGGCGGCTCGAAGAGCCGGGCTCGCTCGAGGAGGTTCTCGACCGGCTCGACGAACTCGTGGTCAAGCCGGTCGACGGGTCAGGCGGCAAGGGTCTGGTGATCG
>JBDUBG010000160.1:0-1615 GCA_040004215.1 Pseudolysinimonas sp.
CGGCTTGACGCTGGGGTTGACCTTCATTGTTCTTCTCTTCTCGCTGTCATCGTGACCCCGTGTTGTCTTTCGTTTGACGAAAAAAACTGAGGCCCGTTACTTTCCAGCGGACTACTTGTAGCGGTAGACGATCCGGCCGCGGGTGAGGTCGTAGGGGCTCAGCTCTACGATCACGCGATCCTCGGGGAGGATGCGGATGTAGTGCTGGCGCATCTTGCCCGAGATGTGGGCGAGAACCCTGTGTCCGTTGGTCAACTCAACGCGAAACATCGCGTTGGGAAGAGCTTCGACAACCGAGCCCTCGATCTCGATGACGCCGTCCTTTTTGGCCATACCTTCTTTTATCGCTCACGTAGTCGTACTGGTCGTGCGGGGTGGGTGGGTTTTTGGTGCGACGGCACGCAAGAAGCGGGCCCAAAGCACCAAAGGTCGAGCTTACGCCATGTTGCGCGATTTGGCCAAGTCCGCGTGACGCCGGTCAGCCGCCACGCTCAGGCCTCTGCGGCCGTCGTGTCGGCGATGCCGCGCTCAGCTAGGCCAGCGAAGATCCGCTGCGTGACGTCGTCGATTTCGCCCAGTCCATCTACCTCGAGCAGAACGCCTCGCTCGCGATACATCGCCACGAGTGGCTCCGTCTGGCTGCGATAGACATCCTGTCGGTGCCGGATCGCGTCTTCCGAGTCGTCAGTTCTTCCCTCGTCGAGGGCGCGCTTTCGCAAGCGTCGTACGATCTCATCTTTGTCGGCGACGAGTCGAATCACCGCGTCGAGGGCATGGCCATTGGCCGCCAACAGCGCGTCGAGGTAGCGCACCTGATCGGTGGTGCGGGGGTAGCCATCGAGGAGGAACCCCTGCGCAGCATCCGCCTCTTGCAGCCGATCCTCGACGAGCGCGTTGGTCAACGAATCGGGCACATAGTCGCCGGCGTCCACGATCGCCTTCACCTGCGTGCCGAGCTCAGTGCCCTGGGCGATGTTCGACCGGAAGATGTCGCCTGTCGAAATCGTCGGGATGCCGAAGGCTTCGGCAATCCGAGCCGCCTGCGTCCCCTTGCCTGCCCCGGGCGGGCCGACGATGAGGAATCGGGCGCCGTCCTGAGGCTCTCGAAGGGCGCCGTCCTGAGGCTCTCGAAGGGCGCCGTCCTGAGGCTCTCGAAGGGTCACCGGAGCAAGCCCTCGTAATGCCGCTGCTGAAGCTGGGAGTCGATCTGCTTCACCGTTTCCAGACCAACGCCGACCACGATCAGGATGCTGGTACCGCCGAAGGGGAAGTTCTGGTCAGCGCCGACTGCCGCCAGCGCAATGAGTGGAACGAGTGCGATCAACCCCAGATAGATCGATCCCGGAAGAGTGACGCGCGTCAGCACGTAGTCCAGGTACTCGGCGGTCGGCCTGCCTGCGCGGATGCCCGGAATGAACCCGCCGTACTTCTTCATGTTGTCGGCCACCTCATCCGGGTTGAACGTGATGGCGACGTAGAAGTAGGTGAATCCGATGATCAGCAAGAAGTACACGGCCATATAGAGCGCGTTGTCACCGCGCGTCAGATAGGTCTGAATCCACTGCACCCAGGGCGCCGCGAGTTTGCCAGCAGCAGGCTGATTGAACTGAGCGAC
>JBDUBG010000116.1:0-5339 GCA_040004215.1 Pseudolysinimonas sp.
ATCGGGCGGGCATCCACCTCGACCCGCGCTTCAGCAACCGGCATGGCCGAGAGTCGCGGCAGTACCATGGGGTTGTCGTGACCTACGCGCAGGTAGCCGTGCGCGCCAGCCTGCACCGCGAGTTGACCGACTCGAAGCGCACTCTCGTCATTCTCGACGAGGTGCACCACGGTGGTGACGCGCTCAGCTGGGGCGATGCGATCCGCGAGGCCTTCGGCGGCGCGACCAGGCGACTGTCGCTGACCGGCACCCCGTTTCGCAGCGACACCGCGCCGATCCCCTTCGTGACGTACCTGCGCAACGAAAAGGGCATCAGGCTTTCGCAGACCGACTACGCCTACGGCTACGGGCGCGCGCTGCGTGACGGCGTGGTGCGTCCGGTTATCTTTCTGTCGTACGCCGGTTCGATGCGCTGGCGCACCCGCCAAGGCGAAGAGCTCGAGGCCACGCTCGGCCAGCCAGACACCACCGACGTCACGGCGCAGGCGTGGCGCACAGCACTGGATCCCGACGGCGACTGGATGACCGCGGTGCTCGCCGCTGCCGATCGACGCCTGACCGAGGTACGACAGGCAGTGCCGGATGCTGGGGGTCTGGTGATCGCGACCGACCAGGCATCCGCACGGGCGTACGCCACTATCTTGACCGGCCTCACCGGACACCCGCCCGTTGTCGTGCTGAGCGACGAGTCGGAGGCGAGCGAGCGCATCCAACGCTTCGCTGAGGGTACGCAACGCTGGATGGTGGCGGTCCGAATGGTGTCAGAGGGGGTCGACGTGCCTCGACTCTCGGTGGGCGTGTACGCCACGAGCGCCGCGACCCCGCTGTATTTCGCCCAAGCCATCGGACGCTTCGTGCGAGCGAGACGGCGCGGTGAACTCGCGTCGATCTTCCTGCCGAGCGTGCCGATTCTGCTTGCTCTCGCCTCGGAACTGGAACGCGAGCGTGACCACGCATTGGATCGCGAGACGCCCGACGACCAGTTGCTCGACGATGAGGCGATGGAGCGTGCAGAACAGGGCGACTCCGCATCGGCCGAGTTGCTCGACGAGTACGAGTGGACAGCCCTCGGCTCGGTCGCGACCTTCGAGAAGGTGCTCTTCGACGGCGAGGAGTTCGGCGCGCTTGCCGAGCCGGGGTCTGCCGAAGAGTGGGACTTTATCGGGCTGCCGGGCATCCTCGAGCCGGATCAGGTCAGTGAGTTGCTCAAGGCGCGCCAACAGAGACAGGCTCGGCATGCTCTCGAGCGACGACGACGGATCGCCGAGAGCGGCGGGCTGTCGGCCGAGGATGCCGAGGCGACTGACGCGAAGCCGCTGCACCGCACGCTGGGCGAGCAGCGCAAGCTGCTGAACAGTCTGGTGTCGATCCGCGCGCGCGACGCCGGTCAGACGCACGCGATGGTGCACGCAGAGGTGCGTCGGGCGTGCGGCGGTCCGGAGGTCGCGAAGGCGACGGTGACGCAACTGCAGTCGCGGATCGACTGGTTGCGGGGGCGCCTCGCGGGATGAGTTGCCAGCCGGGCGAAGCGGCTACCGTTGAGACATGGCTACCACCGTCGATCTGACACCACTCGCCGAGCTCCAGGTCTCATACGAGGCGCTGAAGGCCCGCAATCTCAAGCTTGACTTGACGCGCGGCAAGCCATCTCCTGCCCAGCTCGACCTGTCTGGCCCGCTGCTCGACCTGCCGCTCGCGGCGGATCACACCGCTGCCGACGGCACCGATGTGCGCAACTACGGCGGTTCCGATGGCCTGCCAGAGCTGCGCGCGATCTTCGGCGAGTTGCTCGGCATCCCGGTTGAGCAGCTGTTCGCTCTCGGCAACGCAAGCCTGAACGTGATGCACGACGTCATCGTGCATGCACTGCTGCATGGTGTACCTGGCAACACGGTGCCCTGGCGGGATCACGAGATCGCCTTCCTGTGCCCGGTTCCCGGTTACGACCGGCACTTCGCGATCACCGAGGCATTCGGAATCCGGATGATTGCCCTCCCGTACCTCGAGGGGGGCGCGCTCGACCTCGCAGCGATCGCCGACCACCTGAAAGACCCAGCAGTGCGCGGGATGTGGCTGGTTCCGATGTACGGCAACCCGAGCGGGATCACCGTGACCGAGGCCGAGGCACAGGCGCTGGTCTCGCTGCCCGCTGCCGCGCCCGACTTCCGCATTTTCTGGGACAACGCGTACGCCGTGCACCACCTGACGTCGAACGAGCAGCCTGCCATCGACATCCTCGGACTCGCAACGGCGGCCGGCAACCCGGACCGGCCGCTGGTGTTCGCCTCGACCTCGAAGATCACGCTGGCTGGATCGGGCGTGTCGTTCTTCGGCGCCTCACCAGCGAACATTGCCTGGTACCGACTGCACGCCGGCGTGCAAACCATCGGCCCAGACAAGGTCAACCAGCTGCGCCACGTGCGCTTCCTCGGTTCGGCCGAGGGCGTCAGGGCTCACATGCGCAAGCACCGCGAGTTGTTGGAGCCCAAGTTCGCGTTGACCGAGCAGGTACTCGCAACGCGCCTCACCGGCCATGCTGAGTGGACGGCGCCGCTCGGCGGCTACTTCGTCTCGTTGACCGCGCCCTCCGGGACGGCGACGCGCGCGGTCGAGCTCGCGCAGGCGGCCGGGATCGCGATCACTCCCGCAGGTGCTGCCTTTCCGTATGGGGATGACCCGCTCGACGCGGTCATTCGCGTCGCGCCGACCTATCCAACGCTCGACGACCTCGGAGTTGCGCTTGATGGGTTGTGCACCTGCGTGCTGCTTGCCGAAGCCGAGCTCGCAGCGGCGCAGGCCGCATAGCGAAGAGGTCGGCTACGAGTCGTAGAAGGTCACCGGAGCGCCGGTGGGCGCCGGCATGCTCATCGCCGTCGGAACAAAGTTCATGACCGGGATCTCGGTCTCGTAGCTGCGCAGCACCTCTTGCGCCTCCATGGCGAGCTGACGCAGCAGATCGACGGCGACCGTTGACTCCCGGCGCGGCTGCGAACCTTGCAGGCAGAACGAGCCGATGACGTGGCCGTCGGTCGCTCTCAACGGATAGCCGGCGTAGAAGTTGATGAACGAGACATCCACCAGCGGGTTATCGGTAAAGCGCGGGTCGCGGCCGGTGTCGGGAATGATGACCGGCTCACCACTCTCGACCGTGTAGCGGCAGAACGAGAGCTCGAGTGGCACGGATGCGGGCATCACGTCAGTGTTGTTGCCGTGGTAGAGCCGGTCACCGTCGACAAGCGAGACGACCGCGAGTTCGACTCCGAACGACTTCTGAGCCTTCTCGGTGAGTCGCCGCAAATCGGCTTCACCGCCGTGACGGGCGGCTTCAACGATGGCGCCGGTGCCGCTCCAGTCCCACACCTTGTCTTGCTGCGGAGCGCGCGGCGTGGCCATCGGGCGCGTCTCGAGAAGCTGAGGTGCAACGTCAACGGCGATCCGGGCCGCGAACTCGCGGTAGACCAGGTCGGCCGTTCCCGCGCCCTTCGGGATCGGAAGTTCGAGGTACTCGATCCCGCGGATGCGTGCGATCTGCTTGGTCGCGGAATTCAGCCGAATGCGGTGTGCTTCGCTGAGACGGCTGGCAAGGCTGCCGTACGAGCTGAAGGACTGGATCGGGGGGATGCCGACCATGACCATGCTCAGTTGGTTACGCAGGCGCGGGGCGATCCCGTCGACCAGAAGGCGAAGTTCGCGCTTCCAGGTCGCAATGGGAGTGAACCGCAGGGCATCGTTGAAGCCGATGGCGAGCACGACACAGTCGTCATCGCGCAGATCGCGGTCGCCGATCCAGGCGAGCGCCGAGCGCACGTTCATCGCCTCTGCACCGATCAGGTCGGCGTCGCAAGACCGCCCGGTGCGCGCGGAGACGGCATCCGCGAGTTGCCCGGTGAGGGCGAGTTGGTGGGTGACGACACCCCATCCATGGCTGGGTCCGTTGCCGATGAGCAGAATGCGGTCGGCCAGCGGGTCTCCGCTGCGCACCGCAGGCACATCCTTCGGCTGTACTTGGGTGCGGAGCCGCAGCATGCGGAACGCGTACCAGGCACGCAGCGCGAATTGCGCGGGTGTTGAAGCAGATGCGGGCACGATTGACCTCGGGTTTCGGTTACGTTCCGAGGCTACGGAACGTTTCACTCCAGCGCCGGTCCCCAAACCTGGGGACACGGTAGGGGATGTGGGGTACAAGCGGGTGCTGTGATCGCTGCAGCTACTGGAAATCTCGCGAACGGTGCACAACACTCACCCGAAGGGGTTCGAAGCGGTCTGCCAAAAGGTTCGTCACCCCTTCGTCTGAACGCTCGAGGATGCCGCGCACGATGAGCGCGGGAGACTCCCGCACCACGCGACGGTAACGACCCCAGACACCCATCGAGCAGATCACGTTGACCAGCCCGTGCTCGTCTTCGAGGTTGAGGAAGGTGATTCCGGATGCCGTAGCCGGCCGCTGACGGTGAGTCACCAAGCCCGCAACCTCGATGCGGCGGCCACTTTCGGCCGTGCGCATGTCACACGATGACAGGGCGCCGCGTTCCATGAGCATCGCGCGGAAGTGCCGCAGCGGATGGTCGTCGGTCGAGATCCCCGTTGCCCAGAGATCAGAGGCGAGCGTCTCGAACGCGCTCGGATCGGCGAACAAAGGGGGCTGTACGGTCACGATCGAGTCGGCAAGGAACTCCTCGCGGTCCTGCGCAGCGGAGCCTGCCCGCCAGAGTGCTTCGCGCCGAGTCAACTCGAAGCAGTCGAACGCGCCCGCGGTGGCGAGAGACTCAAGCTGAGCGGTGCTGAGGCTGGTGCGGCGCACCAGATCCTCCATCGAGCGGTAGGCACCGGAGGCCTCGCGCTCGGCCACGATGCGCTCGGCCACCTTCGCGCCGATTCTGTTGACGGCGGCTAGGCCGAGCCGCACCGCCCAGTTGCCGTCGCGTCGGTGGTCGGCAGAGACATCCGGCTCTGAGCGGTTGAACAGCCCGACGGCTGGCTGAAGCCGGTCGGTGCACGAGTCGAGGCCGGTAGCGGTTGAGCTGGTCGAGTAGTCGGCGGTTGAGGTGGTCGAGTAGTCGGCGGTTGAGGTGGTCGAGTAGGCGGCGGTTGAGTTGGTCGAGTAGTCGGCGTCAGCCGGCGTATCGAGACCCGCGCCCAGCGCCTCCATCGCCGCCTCGACGCCTGACAGCTGCAGATCGGGCCTGCGCACCTCGACGCCGTGCCGGCGGGCATCCGCAGACAGCGAAGCGGGGGAGTAGAAGCCCATCGGCTGCGCCCGCAGCAACCCGGCTAGGAACACCCCCGGGTAGTGCAGCTTGAGCCACGAACTCGCATAGACCAGCAGCGAGAAGCTCAGG
>JBDUBG010000299.1:0-1607 GCA_040004215.1 Pseudolysinimonas sp.
CACCCAGATGCTGCGCAAGCACGGCGTGGTCGGCAAGTTCGTCGAGTTCTACGGGGCCGGCGTCGCCGAGGTTCCACTGGCGAACCGTGCCACCATCGGCAACATGAGCCCCGAGTTCGGCTCGACGGCGGCCATGTTCCCGATCGACGACGTCACGCTCGGCTACCTGCGGCAGACGGGTCGCAGCGAAGAGCAGATCGCGTTGGTCGAGGCGTATTCCAAGCTGCAGAAGCTCTGGCATGACCCCGCCATGGAGCCGACGTTCAGCGAATATCTCGAGCTCGACCTGTCGACTGTCGTCCCGTCTATTGCGGGCCCGAAGCGCCCGCAAGACCGCGTGGAGCTGACGAACGCCAAGGCTCAGTTCGAGAAGGATCTGGTCGATTACGCCGACTCCGACCTCTCGTTCGTCGACCTCGCCGTCGAAGGCACCTTCCCGGCATCCGACCCGATCGGCTTCACCCCGCAGGACGAAGACACCGCGCACGCGGTGCACCACACGCACGTCTCCGCGGCTCCGAAGAGTGTCTCCAAGCCGATCCAGATCAATATGAGCGACGGCACCGAGTACACGCTGAACCACGGAGCAGTAGCCGTGGCCGCGATCACCTCATGCACCAACACCTCCAACCCCAGCGTGATGTTGGCGGCAGGGCTGCTGGCGCGCAATGCGAACCGCAAGGGTCTGAAGTCCAAGCCCTGGGTCAAGACCACGCTGGCGCCCGGATCAAAGGTCGTCACGGACTACTACGACAAGTCAGGCCTCACCACCGAGCTCGAGAAGCTCGGCTTCTACACCGTCGGTTACGGCTGCACGGTCTGCATCGGCAACACGGGCCCGCTGATCGACGAGGTCTCGGCCGCCATCAACGACAACGATCTCGCGGTCACCGCGGTGCTCTCGGGCAACCGCAACTTCGAGGGTCGCATCAGCCCTGACGTCAAGATGAACTACTTGGCGAGCCCGCCGCTGGTCATCGCCTATGCCCTCGCTGGTTCAATGAACTTCGACTTCGAAACCGACCCGCTCGGTCAAGACACCGAGGGCAATGACGTCTTCCTGAAAGACATTTGGCCGGATGCCGCCGAGGTCCAGAAGACGATCGATTCGTCGATCTCGACTGAGATGTTCACGAAGGAGTACGGCGCGGTCTTTGACGGCGACGAGCGCTGGCGTTCGCTGCCGACGCCAGACAGCGAGGTGTTCGAGTGGGACGAGAACTCGACATACGTTCGCAAGCCCCCATACTTCGAGGGAATGACGCTCGAGACCAGCCCGGTGGTCGACATCACCGGAGCCCGGGTGCTGGCCAAACTGGGCGACTCCGTCACCACTGACCACATCAGCCCGGCCGGCAACATCAAGGCGGATAGCCCCGCTGGGAAATACCTCCAAGAGCACGGAGTCGACCGCAAGGACTTCAACTCCTACGGATCGCGCCGCGGCAACCACGAGGTAATGATCCGCGGCACCTTCGCGAACATCCGCCTGAGGAATCAGCTGCTGGATGGCGTCGAGGGCGGCTATACCCGTGACTTCACCTCTGCCGATGCACCGCAGGCATTCATCTACGACGCCAGCGTCAACTACCAGGCCGCTGGCACCC
>JBDUBG010000433.1:0-1604 GCA_040004215.1 Pseudolysinimonas sp.
CGATTCTCGTCGGCGATCGACTCCCACAGGCCGATCCGCTCGTCGCGGAGGCGCCGCAGTTCCTGACAGAGCTGAGGTCGGCCAACATGTCGCGCACCGCAAAATCTGCAACAGGAAGCCACCAGAATGAGTAGGATTTAGTCCTACTGAGCTTGGAGCCATTATGCGGACGACACGACAGCTGAGCATCACTCTTCCCAACGAGATGGCCGCCGCACTGCGTGAGCGAGTGGACTCGGGTGCGTACGCCAGCGAGAGCGAAGTGGTTCGGGATGGATTGCGCACATTGTTCGCGCGCGACCAGGCGCTGGAGTCATGGCTTCACACAGAGGTCGTGACCGCCTATGACGAACTGGTAGCCGATCCAGCCGCCGTCGTGAGCATCGGCGAAGTGAGAGCGCGGCTTTCAGCGAAGTACACCGGACCGCGGTGACGGACTACCGGGTCGTATTCCGACTCGAAGCCCTCAAACAACTCGAAGAGCTATATGACTTCATCGCTGAAGCCGGCTCACCCCCCAACGCCGCAACGTTCACCGACTCAATCGTGTCGTATTGCGAGAGCCTCACCGATTTTCCCTACCGTGGCAGATCGCGCGACGACCTCCGGCCTGGGCTGCGGACGATCGGATACAAGAGGCGTGTCGTCATCGCGTATGCAGTGCTGAACGAGACCGTCACGATCATCGGAATCTTCTACGGCGGACGCGACCACGAACACCTGCTCACCACCACCGAACAGCACGACGAACCCTGAATAAGTCAGCTACACGGGTTGCCCTGAGGCGGAACGCTTTACGCGGCTGGTGGGGCCAAGGTCAGCCAGGTCTCGTCGATCGTGTAACCGAGCGTGGTGTTGGCTGCCACGATTGCGGCGTTGTCCGCTGATCCGCCCGTCCGGAAACGCTCGGCCCCCTCGCGCAGCAGAGCGATCACAGAGGCCGCCTTGACCGCAGTACCCAGGCCGCACCCACGCGATTCTTTGGAGACGACGGTGAAGTCGGTCTCAACATGTGTGGCATTGACGTCTACGAAGGTCATCGCGACGAGGCGGCCATCCGGGCCGATCACCCCGAACCGCCGACGGCTCTCAGTGACGGTTGCTCGCTCAGGGTCTAACGCCGTGTGCATGGTGGCGATCCCGCCCGGATAATCACCCAGGGTCCCGGCATCCAGCACCAGTATCGCCGCCCGGTCGTAGGGTTCAAGCTCACGCACGAGACCGGCAGCCCGAGCGTGTTCGACCAGACCGTCGAGCCGTTCAAGGTCGACTTCGCCCGCCTCCAACTGTGCACCCCAGGATTGGGCGACAACCTGCCACCCTGCACCCAAAAGTTCACTGATTCGTGGATCATCACTGCGAAGAACAATGTTCTCTGCGATCACTGCCCAATCCTCGCAGCTTGACCTCGCGCTACCGACGAACGCACGACGGCCACCATCCCGTATGCCGGACGCCCAGCGGATACTCCCGCGCAACGGCTGGGTTCCGCCGCACGCTTGGGCGCGGGTTGCCCGTATAGGTGTCCCGTAAGGAATTCGCGCTCCGTCGATAAGTCCCACACCGAGAAAGCCTCCCGGTTGGCGGGCACCCGATCGGCTAGT
>JBDUBG010000473.1:0-5320 GCA_040004215.1 Pseudolysinimonas sp.
AACCGAGCGCCTCGGTGAGGGCGACGTAGCCGTCCCAGTCGTCTTCGGCCAGCGGATCTTCGATCGTGATGAGCGGGTAGTCGGCGACGAGGCCCTCGAGGTAGCTCGTGAACTCGGCCGCGTCGTAGTCCTTGCCCTCGTACTTGTAGACGCCATCCTTGAAGAACTCGGTGGATGCCACATCCGTGCCCAGCGCGATGTCGGTGCCGACCGTGAAGCCGGCCTGGCCGATCGACTCGACGATGAAGTCGAGCGCCTCGCGCGCCGACTTCAGGTCGGGGGCGAATCCGCCCTCGTCACCGAGTCCGGTGGCAAAACCCTTCTGGTGAAGGTTGGACTTGAGCGCGTGGTAGGTCTCGGCGCCCCAGCGCAGTGCCTCGGCGAAGCTCGACGCACCGATTGGCAGGATCATGAACTCCTGCACATCGATGCCGTTGTCTGCGTGCGCGCCACCGTTGATGATGTTCATCATCGGCACCGGCAGCAAGTGCGCGTTCGGCCCGCCCAAGTAGCGGAACAGCGGCAGGTCGGCCGAGTCGGCCGCGGCCTTCGCGACGGCGAGCGAGACGCCGAGGATCGCGTTGGCACCGAGCTTGGACTTGTTGTCTGTGCCGTCGGTGGCGATCAGTTCGGCATCCACCAGGCGCTGGTCGCTGGCTTCGAAACCCTCAACGGCCGGGCCGAGCACGTCGAGCACTGCATCAACGGCCTTCAATACGCCCTTGCCGAGGTAGCGCTTCTTGTCGCCGTCGCGCAGCTCGTAGGCCTCGAAGGCACCGGTGGATGCGCCGGACGGCACCGCGGCGCGCGACACCGTTCCATCTTCGAGGAGCACCTCGACCTCGACCGTGGGGTTGCCCCGCGAGTCAAGGATTTCGCGGGCGCCGACGGCCTCGATGGCAGACATGTGTTTCTCCTTCAGAGCGGGGTGGTGTGATCGAAATTCTAGTGGGGCTGAATCAGGTGCCGAGTTGACGCAGTTCGAGCCCTGACACCTTCTGCACCGCGGCATCCACGAATGCGAAGCGCGTGAAGCCCTCAGCCTCGAGCGACTCGAGCAGCGTCTTCGTGTTCTTCGGGCGGGCGATCAGCCGTACGCGCCCACCGCCAGCCAGCAGCTCGGTCTTGAGTGTGAGCAGCGTCGCGAGCGGTACCTCGGCGTCGTAGAGCAGTGCTGTCGCCGGGGCCGCATCTTCGGGCTCCATCTCGAGCAGATCGACCAGCCGCTCGAAGCCGAGTGAGAAGCCGGTGGCCGGCATCTCGGTGCCGAGAAAGCGCCCGATCATGCCGTCGTAGCGGCCGCCGCCACCGAGCGAATATGGCACGCTCGGGTGCGCCAGCTCGAAGATCGGGCCGGTGTAGTAGCCCATTCCGCGCACCAAGAAGGGGTCGAACTCGAGCACAACGGGCTGCATGGCGAGCTCTTCTGCGCTCTGATCTGAGGCGTCGCCAAGTTCGGGCGCCCGGCGAGCCGCGTGCACCGCATCACCCAGCGCCACCAGCTCGGCGATGACGCTCTCGTCTGCGCCCGCCGGCAGCGCGCGCCGGATCGCGCGGTCGCCGAACGTCAGGTACTCCATCGTCATCGGGCGGCGGAAGAAGCTCTCGAGTGCATCCACGGCGGCGGGCGTCACGCCACGCTCGCGCAGCTCGGCGACAACGCCGTTTTGACCCACCTTGTCGAGCTTGTCGATCGTGATGAGCACGGCATCCCGCTCCCCCACCGCGAAGCCGAGGGTGTCGAGCATGCCGTTCAGCAGGCGTCGATCATTGATCCGGATGACGCTGTCGCGCAGCCCCAGCGCGTCGACCGTCGCGAGCGTGGCGACCAGCAACTCCGCTTCGGCCGCGATGCTCGGCTCGCCGATGATGTCGATGTCGCATTGCACGAACTGCCGGTAGCGGCCCTTCTGCGGGCGCTCGGCCCGCCACACCGGCGCCATCTGAATCGCCCGGAACACAGTCGGCAACTCGGCCCGGTGGCTCGCGTAGAACCGCGCGAGAGGCACTGTCAGGTCGAAGCGCAGCCCGAGGTCGACGAGGTCGAGTGGCTCGGCTGCTGCCTGCAGGTCGTCGTGGGTGAGTCCACGCTTCAGAACGCCGAACGCCAGCTTCTCGTTGTCGCCACCGAGCCCGGCGTGCAGGCGGTCGCTGTCTTCCATGACCGGCGTCTCGATCTCGTCGAAACCGTGCGCACGGTAGCTGCGGCGGATGACGGCGAGCAGCCGCTCGCGCCGAGCCTTCTCGACGGGAAGAAAGTCGCGCATACCGCGCGGGGGGTTCACCTGGTTCGCCACGTGTCCAGTCTGGCAGGGGTCGCGCATCCCCTCACGATTCGTGCGAAAGCGGCGCTCCTGCGTGCCGAACCGACGGTTTCGCACGAATCCTGCGGTGTTAGGGCAGCTCGGCACGGCGAACGTCTTCGGCAAGCGCGCGCAGCGCACCGCGCATCGCGCGCTCGCTGTCGAGCCCGGCCGCCTTGGCGGCGACGACCATGGCGAGCAACTGGTCACCCAGCTCCTGCTCGGTGTTCGGGATGACAGCCGCCTCGCGCACGACCCCCACCTTCGCCGCGCGGCCCAGGGTTTTGTCGGCGAGGGCGAGGCTCGGCATCCCCTGGGGGATCCCCTCCAGCACGCTCGTGCGGTGGGCCTTCTCGACCGCTTTGACGGCCTCCCAGGTGGCGACCACGTCATCCGGAGTCTCCGCCGTCACGATGTCGCCGGCTGCATCGCCGAAGACGTGCGGGTGACGGGCGACCATCTTCTGCCGCATGTGCTTCGCGACATCTTCGAGAGTGAACTGGCCGGCCTCGGCGGCGATGTCGGCGTGGAAGATCACCTGATAGAGCACGTCGCCGAGCTCTTCGATCAGCTCGTCGCGATCGCCTGACTCGATGGCGTCGACTAGCTCGAACGTCTCCTCCACGAGGTACTGCACGAGGCTCGCATGCGTCTGCTCGCGGTCCCAGACGCAGCCGCCCGGCGCGCGCAGCCTCTCGAGCACCGCGATCAGCTCATCAAGCTCAGGATGCGGCGCAGGCGGGGTCATCCCCCCATGATCCGCGAAAGTACCCGTTTGTCCGTGCCCTCAGCGCTGAAAGTACGGATAAATGCGTACTTTCAGCGAAGTAGGTCAGCTGAGTGCTTCAGCAGCGGGCGCGGATGTCGCCACCGGCGTCTTCGGCATGGCCAGCACCGCGAGCACAATCAGCCCGGCAGTGATGGCGATGCCGATGAACACTCCCGTGGAAGCGAGCACAATCGTCGCCGGGTTGGTCTCGTCGCCTCCGTGGTTGGCGATGATGCCGTTGGCGACCGCCCCGAAGATCGCCGCACCGACGGCACTTCCGATCGAGCGTGCGAACATGTTGCCACCCGTGACCACCCCGCGCTGACTCCATCCGACACTGGCCTGAGCCGCGATCATGGTCGGCACGTTCGCCCAGCCGAAGCCGAATCCAGTGACAAAGCACGCGAGGGCGACGACGACCACCGACGGCTGGCCACCGAACAGTGCGAGAACGACGGTGCCAGCAACCACGAAGAAGCTGCCGATGAGGGTGGTGCTTCGAAACCCGATACGCAGGTACAGGTGGCCGGCGAAGGTCGACGCAACCGGCCACCCGACGCTCAGAGCCGCCAGCGCTAGGCCAGCGACGATCGGGGTCGCCCCGACGGAGCCTTCGAGGTAGGTCGGAATGTATGAACTGAGCCCGATGATCGCTCCCCCGACTCCGAAGGCGATCAGTGAGGTGGTCAGGAGAAGACGCCTGCTGTATACCCACAGCGGGAGCACCGGTTCTGCCACCCGTTTCTCGACCACGATGAATGCCCCGAGGAGCGCGGCACCCGCGGCGAAAACGATGATGCTGACCGCCGAGTCCCACGCCCACGCGACACCGCCCTCGAGAATGCCCAGCACGATAAGAGTTGTCGACGCCGCGAGCAGCCCGGCCCCGACGAAGTCGATCCGATGTTCGCGACGCTCGACCTTCTCGCGAAAACCACGCCGCAACAGCACCACCGCGAGGATGCAGATCGGGATGTTGACGAAGAAGATCCAGCGCCAGGAGGTGAACTGCGAGAACAGACCGCCGAGAGTCGGACCGATCACTGAACAGACCGCCCACACGCCCGCCGTGTAGCCCTGGACTCGTGCGCGCTCAGCCACGGAGTAGATGTCGGCAATGATGATCATCGACATCGGTTGGACGGCACCGGCCCCGAGACCTTGTACGGCACGGAAGATGATGAGCACAGGCATGCTCCACGCGAATCCGCACATGATCGAGCCGACCAGAAAGAGCACGATCCCGACGATGATTATCGGTTTGCGGCCGTATAGATCGGCGAGCTTGGAGTAGATCGGCACCGTGACAGCCTGGGCGAGCAGGTAGATCGAGAACAGCCACGGGAAGGCCGAGAAACCACCGATGTCGTTCACGATCGAGGGAACGGCCGTCGCCAAAATAGTGGAATCGATTGCCACGAGCGCCGTGCTCACCATGATGGCTAGCAGCACGGGGCCGCGCTGTGAGCGGAGCCCCACGTTGTTGGTCACATTGGACTCTAAGACCGTTTCACGACGTACCATTCCGCCGAACGACAGAATGGGCGAATGCAACTCGCGCTGTTTGCCCTTCTGCTCGTGGTGCTCGGCCTTCTCGCCTGGCGCGCCGCCACTCGCCAGCGTGGCCAGTACCGTCGCTTCAAACGGCTCACCTCGACGCGCGCCCGCAAAAAGGTCTATGCGAGTTGGCTGCTCGAGTCGGCGCCCGTCATCGGCGGCTTGAGCGCCGCGGTGCTGCTCGCCGCGTGGCCGTACGTGCCCCTTGCGTTGCGCACAACCCAGAGCTGGGCGCCCATTGCCGCGGTGCGAGTATTTCTCGCGACCCCCGTCGGAGCCGTCGCCTGCGTCATCGCGGTGGTGGGGGTGGCAGTTCTTCTGGTTGTGCCGATCGTGGTGCTGCGACGATCGGTTGGCGACGGTGGGCTCGACGAGATCCCGGCGGTCGGCGACATCCGAGCCCTGCTTCCACGGGTGCGCGGCGAACTCAAGTTCGGCGTCGGTCTCGGGCTGTCTGCTGGCATCTTCGAAGAGCTGCTGTTCCGCCTCGCACTACCGGCGCTGATCTTCGGCATCATCGGCGTCGGGCCGCTTGCGTTCGTGCTCGCTGCCCTGGTGTTCGGGATGCTGCACCTCTACCAAGGCCCGCTCGGCATCCTGTTCGCGACTCTGCTCGGGCTCGTCTTCGCGGCTCTCTACGTGCTGACCGGCTCGATCGCCGCGCCCATCGTGCTGCATGCTCTGGTGGATC